>CP065000.1:3300000-3393545 GCA_016700075.1 Acidobacteriota bacterium
ATGCTGGAAGGTTAAGAGGAGTGGTTAGTCGTAAGGCGAAGCTGCGAATCGAAGCCCCAGTGAATGGCGGCCGTAACTATAACGGTCCTAAGGTAGCGAAATTCCTTGTCGGGTAAGTTCCGACCTGCACGAATGGCGTAACGATCTGGAAGCTGTCTTAACGAGGGGCACAGCGAACTTGTAGTACCGGTGAAGATGCCGGTTTCCCGCATCTAGACGGAAAGACCCCGTGCACCTTGACTACAACTTGATAGTGATTTCGGGCATGCGATGCGCAGCATAGGTGGGAGGCTATGAGACGAGGCTTTTGGGCTTCGTGGAGCCACAGGTGAGATACCACCCTTCGTTTGTCTGGACTCTAACCTCGACCCGTAAGCCGGGTCAGGGACATTATCAGGCGGGTAGTTTGACTGGGGCGGTCGCCTCCTAAAGAGTAACGGAGGCGCTCGAAGGTTGGCTCAGGCTGTTTGGAAATCAGCCGCAGAGTGTAAACGCATAAGCCAGCTTGACTGCGAGACATACACGTCGAGCAGGTACGAAAGTAGGAGTTAGTGATCCGGCGGTCGCTTATGGAAGTGCCGTCGCTCAACGGATAAAAGGTACGCCGGGGATAACAGGCTGATCCTGCCCAAGAGTTCACATCGACGGCAGGGTTTGGCACCTCGATGTCGGCTCATCACATCCTGGGGCTGAAGAAGGTCCCAAGGGTTCGGCTGTTCGCCGATTAAAGTGGTACGTGAGCTGGGTTCAGAACGTCGCGAGACAGTTCGGTCCCTATCTGGTGTGGGCGTAGCAATATTGAAGGAATCTGTCCTTAGTACGAGAGGACCGGGATGGATCCACCTCTAGTGTACGAGTTATCGCGCCAGCGGTAGCGCTCGGTAGCTATGTGGAGCATGGATAAACGCTGAATGCATCTAAGCGTGAAGCCAGACCTAAGATAAGTATTGCCAGTGAGACTCGTGGAAGACCACCACGTTGATAGGCTGGAGATGTAAGTGCAGTAATGTACTTAGTTGACCAGTACTAATTGTCCCAAGGCTTGACCATAAATCTTGTTTACAAGCAAATTTATGTCAGCAACGCGTAGTGGACTCGTCGCAATGTATTCAGTTTTTAGATATCGAGCCGTTCGATATTTACCAGTTTTCCGGTGATTCTATCGGCAGGGTCACACCCGTTCCCATCCCGAACACGGTAGTTAAGCCTGCTTGAGCCGATGATACTGCACCTTTCAGGTGTGGGAAAGTAGGTAGTCGCCGGATTTATTTCGAAGAAGAGCCCGTTCGAGTTGAACGGGCTTTTTGTTTTGTGTTCAATGGTATTAATGAAAAAGGTCGGATTTGTCAGTCTCGGATGCCCCAAGAACCTCGTTGACAGCGAGGTGATGATGGGTACGCTTGCTGAGGCGGGCTATGAGATCACGAACAATGCGGACGAGGCCGATACCGTTGTGGTGAACACCTGCGGATTTATCGAATCTGCAAAGCAGGAATCCATCGACGCGATCCTTGAAGCTACCGCGCTCAAATCCGAGGGCAAGGCGAAACGCGTGATCGTAGCGGGCTGTCTGGTCGAACGCTATCGTGACGATCTGATGAAGGAGCTGCCTGAGGTCGATGCGTTCATCGGGACGTCGCAGGTCGGTGATATTTTGCAGGCCGCTGACGAAGCCTTTGACGCAAAGCAACTAACTATCACACCGGTCGGCAACAAGTCCTCGACATATCTCTACGACGAATACACGCCGCGAATGCGTGCGACGGAATCGCACACGGCGTTCATCAAGATCGCCGAGGGCTGCGACCGGCCGTGTGCTTTTTGCTCGATACCGTCCATGCGGGGAAGTTTTAGATCACGGCGATTCGGTTCGATCATTGAAGAAGCACGTACACTCGCCAAGCAGGGTGTAAAAGAGGTCGTCCTGATCGCACAGGACTCGTCGCGATACGGCGAGGACCTCGGCGAGGTCGATCTGCTGGCGCAGTTGATACGAGCTCTCGGTGAAATTGAAGAACTCGAATGGGTTCGTGTGATGTACGCGTATCCGACGCATATTTCTGATGCGTTCTTGGCTGCGATCGCGGAGACACCAAAGGCGGTCAAATACCTCGACATGCCGCTCCAGCACGCTTCGCGAAACGTGTTAAAGCTGATGAAACGCGGCGGAACGCGTGAAAGTTTGGAGCGTCTTATTGCGAGAGTTCGCGATGCAGTTCCCGGTATTGCGATACGGACGACGTTCATCACCGGCTTTCCGGGCGAGACCGATGAAGATTTCGAGGAGTTGATCAAATTTGTGCAGAACTGCCGCTTCGATAATGTCGGTGTGTTCACCTATTCCGACGAAGAAGGCACGTCTGCATTCGATCTGCCGAACAAAGTCGATCCAAAGGTCGCCAAAAGACGCCGCGACCGTCTGATGAAAGAACAGGCAAAGATCAGCCGCGAGCTGAACAAAGCGAAGGTCGGCAAGACGTTTCCCGTTATCTTTGAAGGCCTGTCACAGGAATCGGACCTGCTATTCCAGGGCCGGCTCGAAGGCCAAACCCAAGAGATAGACGGTTACATTCTGATCAACGACATGCCCGAAAATTTCGAGCCCCATATTGGCGAGATCTACAACGTCCACATCACCGAAGCCCACGATTACGACCTCGTCGGCGAGATCGTATAATTTCCATCATTAGTTAACCTATTGATAGCACATATGTTGTCCTAATCGTCTCGCAATAATCCTACAAAAATGTAGGGGATAGTTCGTATCGCGATCACTTGTTCCCCTCAGTTAGGAATTCAGAGGTGACGCTGTAGTATCTAGCCTTGGTGGCGGTGCGATCTTAATGTCGTTCAGTCATGTTTGAATTTTCAGGAACAATATTTAAAGAACTTGAGGAGCAATAATGAACGCAAAGAATGTATTGAATTATGCGGCTGATCAGGAGGCGAGGTTCGTTTCTGTCAGGTTTACGGATCTGGTCGGAGCATGGCATCATCTGACATTTCCCATCGAGCAGCTTACGGAAGACAGTTTTGAGGACGGGTTCGGATTTGACGCGTCGAGCCTGCGAGGCTGGGCGGCGATCCACGAATCTGACATGCTGCTTGTGCCGGATCCGACTCGATTTTGGATCGATCCCTTTACGGAGGACACAACGCTTTGTCTTATAGCAAATGCGGTCGATCCGATCACAAAAGAAGGTTATTGGCTGGATCCGCGTTCCGTTGCGACGCGTGCGGAAAGCTATCTGAAATTCACCGGCCTCGCGGACACTGTTTTAGTAGGTCCCGAAGCAGAATTTTTCATTTTCGACGAGGCCCGTTTTCACAATGAGCAGAATGCTGCCGGCTACTATGTGAATTCCGAGGAAGGCCATTGGAATTCGGGGCGTGTCGGCGGGGAATTCGACCCTAACAGCGGCTATCACATTCGTGCGAAGGAAGGCTATGTTCCGGTCGCACCGCTCGATACGCTGATCGATATTCGGAATACGATCTCATCGATCCTTGGCGAGGTCGGCATTATCGTCGAATGCCACCATCACGAGGTCGCGACAGCGGGGCAATGCGAGATCGATTTTCGCTTCTCTAACCTGCTGCACACTGCCGACAATCTGATGCTCTTCAAATATGTTGTGAAGAACGTCGCGGCGGCGTCCGGCAAGACAGCGACTTTCATGCCGAAACCGATCTATGGCGACAACGGCTCGGGAATGCACGTTCACCAGTCGCTGTGGAAGGACGGAAATCCGCTGTTCGCGGGCGATCAATATGCCGGTTTGTCGGAAATGGCAAAGTTTTACATCGGCGGCCTGCTCAAGCATGCGCCCGCTCTGGTAGGTTTCGCCGCTCCTACGACGAACAGTTACAAACGTCTCGTGCCGGGCTTTGAGGCTCCGGTAAATCTTGCGTATTCGGCACGAAACCGCTCAGCAGCAGTTCGAATTCCGATGTTCTCGTCATCTCCAAAGGCAAAGCGGCTTGAGTTCCGTCCGCCGGACCCGTCGTGTAATCCGTATCTGACGTTTGCTGCACTGCTTATGGCAGGGCTGGACGGTGTGCAGAACCGCATCGATCCGGGCGAGCCGCTCGATAAGGATATTTACGATCTGCCGCCGGAAGAGCTGAAGAACGTGCCCTCGCTGCCCGGCAGTCTCGAAGAATCGCTGAACGCTCTCGAGAACGATCACGATTTTCTACTGAAGGGCGATGTTTTCACTCCGCAGCTTATCGAACGCTGGATCCGTTACAAACGCGAGAATGAAGTGACGCCGCTGCGTCTGCGGCCGCATCCGCTCGAGTTTTCGATGTATTACGACGTTTGATCTACGTATCGAGACAGTTTGATCTAGGGCAGGCTTTGGTCTGCCCTATCTCATCTTTGAACACCAATATAGACCATGAATGTTGTGCCGTTAGTTTTGGAAGGGAAGCTTGTCCGCCTCGAGCCCATGAGCGTAGTGCGAGTTCCCGGGTTATGTGAGGCGGGGCTTTTTGACGAATTGTGGCAGTGGACGTCGCGTGCGATCCGCAACGATGCCGATATGGAGGAATACGTTCGAAATGCTATGAAAGAGCAGGCAGCCAGGACCGCTTTGCCGTTCGTGATCGTTGAAAAGGGAAGCGGTAAGGTCGTCGGTTCGACGCGGTTCGGTAGCATTGACGTCGAAAATCGGAAGACCGAGATCGGCTGGACGTGGATAACGCCTGCGTCGCAACGCACAGGGATCAACACGGAGACAAAGCTTCTTATGCTGACGCACGCGTTCGAGGTGTGGGGCTGTATACGGGTCGAATTCAAGACGGATGAGAACAACCAAAGGTCCCGAAAGGCCATCGCAAGGATAGGTGCTACAGAAGAAGGTACACTGCGGAATCACATGATCACGCAGGGCGGCCGTTTCCGTAACTCCGTTTATTTCAGTATCATAGAGTCAGAATGGCCTCGGGTGAAAAGCAGACTTTTGGAACTGGTTGGGTAGCGGCGGCTGTGATCCTTTCGATCTTTGCTGCCGTATCATGTTCGAAACCGGAACCAAAAAAGAAGCCTGAGAATACTAATACTGTTCGTCCGCAGAATGCCGCGGAGGCTCCGCCCCCTGTAAATTCAAATGTTTCTGTGCCGCCCGGGAACACATATGTGCCGGCAAACGTCGAATACTTTGAAAACGATGCGACGAACCGGATCGGAAAGGGAAGTACGCTCGATCGTGCTCGCCGCCGACAGCGTGTAGATGCAGATCCGAACGCCTCGCCCGTTCCGCCAACGCTGAGTCCTGCACCCGAAAATTCAGAAGGTGCTATTACAATGCTCCCTGACGGCACAGTTTCAGAGATCAGGATATTCAAAGCCCATCCGACGCTTTTGCGTGTAGATACCTATTTTCTTAAACCCGGAACGAAAAGAGTAAAGTTCACGTTCAAGGATGGAAATGTCATCGAGTTGGAATCCGACAAGATCGACAACTTACTTAATATGCCGGCGGCGAGGCTGCTGCAGATAGCGGGAGTGAAGTGATACACAACATACAATAAGAGATGTTGTATAATTTCGTCGGAGCGTATGGAAAGATTTACCCTTCAATGTCCATGCTGTGAGGCGACCCTTACGATCGACTCGTCAACGGGAGCACTGCTTTCGCATGAAGAAAAAAAGAAGCAGCTCGCCTCTTTCGATGATCTCAAGAGTGAATTAAGTAAACAAAAAGAGTTGCGGGACCAGATCTTTGCGCAGGAAATGTCCTCGCATAAAGACCGCGGACGGCTGCTTGAAGAGAAATTCAAAGAAGCTATGAAGCGGGCCGAATCAGACCCCGGAACTCCATTCAAGAACCCTCTCGACCTCGATTAGTCATGGCCTCTTCAACGTCCCATGCCGCTGTGGCGGACGAAACAGCGTCGCGAATAATGATCGCGCTCGATGTGAGCTCGGCGGACGAGGCCCGGCGTGTTGCAGAGGAATTGGCGGGCTATAACGTCATATACAAGATCGGGCTGCAGCTTTTTTCATCTGCCGGACGCGATATTGTTGAGGAGTTCGTGGGCAAAGGCCATCGTGTATTTCTTGACCTGAAATTTCATGACATTCCAAATACTGTTGCTCAGGCGTCAATTGCGGCATCAAGGCTTGGGGTGTGGATGTTCAATGTACATTCATTGGGCGGCGGTTCGATGCTGCGGGCTGCAAGATATGCTGTCGATAACGAACATGCGGTCAACGGTACAAAGCGGCCTCTCATAGTCGCCGTTACCGTTTTGACGAGTTCGGCGGAAGCGACCCTACATGAGGTCGGATTCAATTCTACGCCGAAAGAGCAGGTGCTCAGATTGGCGAGACTTGCAAAGTTGTCGGAAATGGACGGCGTGGTCGCTTCTGCACAGGAAGTGCCTATGATCAAGGCCGAGGCCGGAGGCGATTTTCTGACGGTAACGCCAGGAATACGGCCGAACTCCGCAACCAAAGACGACCAGGAACGTGTAATGACCGTACAGGGAGCTTTGTCCAACGGCTCCGATTTTTTGGTGATCGGCCGGCCCGTGCTTGAGGCCGAAGATCGCCGATCTGCATTTGAATCTATGCTAAATGCCGGAGATGCGGAGTAGTTTGAGTTTGATCATCAAAGACCCCCAAAAGTACTTGACCGCGATACTGTGGTTCGCGGCAGCCGCATTTATCTTTGCGGCTGGCCCGCAAGTCCATTTTGCCCAGACTGAAAGGGAAAAGACGGAAAAGGAAAAGGCGGAGGCACGGCAAAAGGAAGAGGCTCAGAAAAAGGGGAGTGCGGTCAGCGACACCACCATCATCAATGTCGATGACAAAGAGGCTGCGGCTAAAGAAGCAGCAGTGAAAGAGGCTGCTTCGAGAGACGCCGGTTCGCGTGGCCCCGTGAAGACCGGGGCGCCGCCGATTGAGACCGCGACACGCCCTGCGGACAAACTATCGAGGACGTCAAAGCTTCGCGTTGGCGAGAAGTTCTCATATACGCTGTCGTTCGGGCCATCCGAAAACGCAGGTGTCGCCGACATAGGCATAAGCTCCTCAGGCAAGGTCGAAGGGCGTGACGCACTTGAACTTAGAGCGAACATCAAAACGGTAGAGTTGGTTTCCGCGGCGTTCATAAAACTCGACGAGACAAGAACGACCTATATTGACGCATCTACCGGCTTGCCTTTGTTCTCAGGGCGGGTCGACAGGACCGGACCGCTTCCGGTCTCGACAAGTTCCAGTTTTTTCAAGGAAGCCCCGATCGATCATGACCTGCTTTCTCTGATATATGCGATACGAAATGCCGGCGGATCGGGGAGCTTTACAGTCAGGGAAGGCGGCGCCGTCCATTCCGTGATCGCGCAGAATGCAGGCACCATTCGGTCGTGGACGCCTCTTGGCGTTTACGAAACTATGATAGTGCGTATCGAGAGCGATCTTTTCGCGTCACGCGGCATTACGGACCTCGCCATTCATTTTTCAGCAGATGATCGAATGATCCCCGTCGTGATCAGGTGCAGAACCGATCGCGGTCAGTTTCGGGCGGTTCTGTCGACAGTCACTGAGCCTACAGTTGAACCTGCCGCGACACCTACTCCGGTTCCTACGCCGACGCCGATTCGCAGCCCGACGCCGGCACCTGTTACCTACATTCCAAATCAGCCGTTACTGACCGAACTGGGGTTCGAGCTTGGTGAGAATTTGGAGTTTCGTTTGTTTTACGGCGGCCGGCCGGCCGGCAGAATGAGCCTAAACGCAGAGCGTCGTGACTTGATAGACAAGGTCGACACGCTGGTTCTGCGTGCCTCGGTCACGGGCGTCGAGCCGGGCAATCCCGGATTGAGGATGGGCGATACGGCGGTCGCGTATGTCGATCCAGACACTCTCGCTACAAGAAAGTTCGAGGCAAAGTTCAATTCGCCATTCCCGGCTCTCAACCAATCGGTGCTTTTCGATATGTTAACAGGGAAAGCGACGTTCGGCGCGGAAACGGCAGACATCCCGTTGGGGACGCATTCAATGGTTTCGCTGTTGTATGCGATGCGGTCATTTAACCTCAAGCCGAGTAAAGACGCAGGCAATCCGGTCAACGACACACGTGTTGCCGTATTCTGGGAAAACAAGGCCTATGTGTTCACTTTGCGTCCGTCGGCCCCCGAGGTCATCACCATCAACGGCGAAAAGGTAGCTGCCCAGCTCATTTCTTTTCAGACCGGAGTTCCGGCTCTTGATACGCTGCCGATTAAGGTCTGGATCGCGGCCCAATCACGTGTGCCGCTGAGGGTACTGGCCGGTCAGTACCAGGCAGATATCACGGTGAATCCGAAGACCCTGGAATGATCTGAAAAGATCGCATTCAGAAATTGAAAATCATTTTCATTTAGGATATTCTTTAAGCGATGAAAGGAACGTCATCGCACAAGGCCGCAAACACATTGAGAGACCTTCCGGTCGGTTCTCACGCTAAGGTTACTTCCGTGAACGGGAACGGGCGCATTTCAAAACGCCTCATGGAAATGGGCGTAGTTCCGGGCGCCGATGTCCGCGTGGTCAAAGCGGCTCCTTTCGGCGATCCGATCGAGGTCGTTGTTCGCGGGTACAATCTCGCGATGCGCTGCACAGAAGCTGAATCAGTCGAGGTGGTTCCTGTCTGAGCAGTTCCTTTGAAATCTCCTCAAATCCTTCGCCAAACAATTTTGTGATTGCGTTGGCCGGTAATCCCAATGCCGGCAAAACGACGCTTTTCAATTCGCTCACCGGCCTTAGGCAAAAAGTAGCGAACTATCCGGGCGTCACGGTCGAACGCAAAGAGGGCAACTGGAAACTTCCGTTTGGTCACGCTCGGCTGATCGATCTGCCCGGTCTGTACAGCCTTGAAGCGACGTCGCTGGATGAGCAGATAGCACGTCAGGTTATCGCCGGCGAACAGGACGACATACCAAGACCCGCGGCCGTAATTGCGGTTGTGGATTCGACAAATCTCGAAAGAAATCTATACCTCGTAACTCAGATCATGGAATTCGGCATCCCCGTGGTCGTCGCTTTGACGATGATGGACGTGTTCGAAAGGCAAGGCCATGAGATAGACATCGCTCTTCTATCGAAGCGGCTCGGCGTCCCTGTTATCGCGATAAATGCAAAGGACGGCCGCGGGGTTGAAGATCTGGCAATTGCAGCGTCTGACGCGGTAGGTCATCAGGCTGCGGCTTTTAGCCTTCAGACCGCGGAGAACGGCGATTCGCAGAATGCGCGCATTTTTGCCCGTTACAATTTTGTTTCCGATATCGTTCAGGCATCTGTCCGTCACAACGATCTGGATAAGCACAGGCGCTCTGAAAAGATCGATTCGATGTTGACGCACCGGTTCTTTGGCCTGGCAATTTTGGCAGGACTCATGCTGCTCGTGTTTCAGGCGATCTTTTCGTGGGCGAGCCTGCCGATGGATCTGCTCGAGCAAGGGTTCGGCTGGCTGGCCGATGAATCGCGGGCAGTGATCCCTGCAGGCATCTTGAATGACCTAGTTTCAGACGGGATCATCGCGGGCGTCGGCGGTGTGGTGGTATTCCTGCCGCAGATCTTACTGCTTTTCTTTTTCATATCTTTGCTCGAAGATTCCGGCTATATGGCCCGTGCGGCATTCCTGCTGGACAAACTAATGAGCCGCGTCGGGCTTCACGGAAAGGCGTTCCTGCCGCTGATCAGCAGCTTTGCGTGTGCGATCCCCGGCATCATGGCAACTCGGACCATCGAAAGCCGCCGCGATAGATTTGCGACGATAATGATCGCACCGCTGATGAGCTGTTCGGCCCGTTTGCCGGTCTATACGCTTATGATCGGTGCGTTCTTTTCGGGGCAATATCTGTTTGGATTCTTGTCGCTCGGCGCGGTGTTGATGCTGCTGATGTATCTGCTGGGTATCGTCACGGCGATAATCGTTGCGTTCATACTAAAACGCACGATCCTCAACGCACCGCCGCCGCCGTTCCTCATGGAACTGCCACCGTACCGTATGCCGAACATTCGAACCGTGGTGCAAAACATGCTTACAAGGGCGTGGCTATTCCTAAAACGCGCCGGAACAGTCATTTTGGCGATCTCGATCGTGCTATGGGCGCTAATGTATTTTCCGCGGCATGAGCAGCCCGCGATCAGCGATCAGCAGGGGACAGATGCAGCAGCAGTGGCAGCCGCAGAGCCGCGGGGTGAGGCTTCATCTGACGCTCCTACAAGGTCAACCGAAACGGAGGCTACAGCAGAATCGGAACAGGTAAAGAACAGCTATGCCGGACGTCTCGGGCATCTGATCGAGCCCGCTATTGAGCCGCTGGGCTTCGATTGGAAGATCGGCGTCGCGTTGATCGCGAGCTTCGCCGCACGCGAGGTGTTAGTTTCGACGCTGAGTATCATTTACAACGTCGGAAAAGACGAAAATGAAGAATCGCAGACGCTGATCGCCGCGATCCGAAGTGCGAAACGTGACGACGGCCGGCCCGTCTGGACGCCACTGACCGCGTTGACGCTGATGGTTTTCTTCGTGCTCGCGATGCAGTGTATGTCAACGGTCGCGGTGGTCCGGCGCGAAACGAACTCTTGGTCATGGCCCCTTTTCATGATCGCGTATATGACGGGATTGGCGTATCTGGTGTCGTTTGCGACCTATCAGATCGGAAGAGCAATGGGGTTCGAATGATGATGCAGGAAGCTCTGGTTTTTTTGGCGATCCTTCTGGCGGCGTCATTTGGAGCATCGAAGGCATATTCGACCTTCCGTCGTAAACCTGCTGGCAAATGCGGCCGCGATTGCGGTTGCGGTTAGATTCTAAAACAGGCTAATCTCGTAGCTTGTCCACTGATGCCACATTCCTGACGCCGGGCGTGAGAGCGATGTTCCTATCAACGCTCGCGTTTTTTTGCGCCAACATTTTCGTCAAGCAGGTCTCGCACATTCCGGCGATGGAGATCGTCTTTTTTCGTTGTTTGGTAGCCGCGTCGTTTTGCGTTTACGGTCTACAGAAGGACGGCGGAAGCCTGATCGGCGAGAATCATCTGCTGCTGTTTTTGCGCGGAGCATTTGGGACAACGGCACTTTATTTCTTTTTCGTCACACTTCAGCAGATGCCGCTCGCCACGGCTCAGACCATTCAATATCTATCGCCTATCTTTACTGCTACGATCGCTATCTTTCTATTGAAAGAGAGCGTGCGTGCGATGCAGTGGCTTTTCTATGCGTTGGCATTCGGCGGTGTGCTTCTGATACAGCAGGTCGACACCCGAGTATCGCCTTTCTACGTTGCACTCGGCATTTTGTCTGCGCTCGGTTCGGGCGTCGCGTATAATCTGGTCCGGACGATGCGCGGGCGAGAACATCCGCTCACAGTGGTACTGCATTTTCAGCTTGTTGGGCTCATCGCCGGCGGGATTAGCCTTTTCTTTTATTGGGTAACGCCGGTCGGCATTGAGTGGCTGTTTCTTTTGTTCATCGGAATATTTTCGCAAGCGGGACAAGTTTTTCTGACAAAAGCCTTACAGGCGGAAAAAGCCGCCGGCGTTGCTATCATCAACTATACGGGCTTGGTTTACGCGATCACTGCTGGCTGGCTGATATTCGGTGAGGAGCAGAGCCTGCTCACGCTTGCCGGAATGTCGTTGGTGGTTTTTGGTGTATTCTTAAGCGTGATGTACGGCAGGCGTAGAAATCGGATAGAGGCGATCGAATCGACTGCAGGATAGCCGAAACTGCCACCGAGAGCACCAAGTGCGCGGAGTATTGGAATGGGCGAAAGAATATCAGCGGCGGCGGTTACGGTGAGCGATACGCGAAAGGCGGCGGACGATCTGTCAGGCGATAGGCTGTGCGAGTTGATGGTCGCGGACGGCATTGAGGTCGCGGATCGCCGCATTATTTCCGACGAGCCGGATGCGATAAGTGCGATCTTAGTAGAACTTGCGGAGTCGGGCGTTGACCTTATTATAACGACCGGCGGGACGGGATCTGCGCCGCGGGACAACACGCCGGAGGCTACTCTTCGTGTCATTGAAAAGGAAACTCCGGGAATCTCGGAAGCACTGCGCCGCGAGACGGCCGCAAGACACCCGATGGCGATGCTCTCACGCGGCGTCAGCGGCATCCGCGGAAATACTCTTATCATAAATTTCCCGGGCTCGCCCCGCGGCGTCGAGGAATATTATGACGTGCTTCGGCCGGTATTGCGGCACGCAATAGAGCTAATTCGCGGCAATACCGGGCACTGATCTACTTCTTCAACGAATCGGCGATGAACTTTGCGGCGTCATTTTTGATCTGACGCAGCGAGTTTTTCTCGATATACATCATATGTCCGGATTCGTAGTACGAGAAGCTGACGTTTCTCCGAAGTTGCGGGTCGAGCTGCATTGCCGAAACCGTGTATTCCGCCGCATAGAACGGCGTCGCCATGTCGTAATAGCCCTGAGCGAACCAGACCTTCATATACGGATTTTTCGCCATTGCGTTCTTTAGCGGAATGCTGGTGTCGGCGTATGCGTTGTTGGTATTCCAATTCCAAGGGCTTGTGATGCCGCCGCCGAGAATGAAGTAGTCCAGGTCCGTCTTAAAACCGAGTTCGCGTCTGACATAGTCATTGAAAACGGCGGTGTATGGCGGACGAATTGCGTTCATTGACGGGTCTGTGTCAGGTGAATTGCCGCCCGCATCGCGATCAATACCTTTGAAACGGCTGTCGAGCCGGCCTGTCGTGCGGCGTTCGCTGCGCAGAAGTTCTTTATTGAATTCGCCAAGTTCGATCCGGAAATTCTGCTGTTCTATGAACTGCTTGCCTAGCCCCGTCAATGCGCTGAATTTATCCAATAGGGAATTCTTCTCTGCCGGCGTCAGGCTGTCGATGCGGAGCAGTGCCGGGCCGTATTCGTTAGCGGCGAAGCGGCGGGCTTCGGCGGTTATGTCCTCGATCGACCTTGCCTGCATCTGAGGCGAAAGCCGTTTGTGATACCACGCCGTCGCGGTGTAGCTGGGGAGGATCAGCACCAACGGCAGATCGTTGTTGTCGGCAAATCGTATTGATTGGAAATTAAGAACAGCCGAGACAAGAAGTATTCCGTTCAGTCCGATGCCGCGCTCGAAAAGGTGATTCGAAAGACCGGCGGCACGAGTGGTGCCGTAGCTTTCACCGACGAGGAAAAGCGGCGACGCCCAGCGTTCGTAGCGGCCGAGATACATTCGGATAAACTCGCTGACCGATTCGATATCGCCGTTCACGCTGAAGAACTTGCTTGCAAGTTCAGGTTTTGCCGCACGCGAATAACCGGTTCCGACGGGGTCGATAAAGACCATGTCGGTCTCGGTCAGCCATGTGTATTCGTTGTCTGCGATCTCATAGGGCGGCGGCGGCATCATTCCATCGTCAAGCATCTTTACGCGACGCGGGCCTAATGTGCCCAGATGGAGCCAGACGGAGGCCGAGCCCGGGCCGCCGTTAAAGGAGAACATTAGCGGACGGCGTGCGGGCGGATCGTCCAGCGTATATGCCATGAAGAATATGCGGGCTTCCGTTTCGCCGGCCGCGTTACGTATCGGCATAAAACCGGTCGTTACGGTGTAGTTCAATTGGCGTCCGGCAACTCTTATCGAACGTTTGACCGCGACGGGCGGATCATCGTTCGGCATATGTTTTATCGCCTCAGGTTTCGGCGTGTCAGCGGGCTTAGGAGCAATGGCGGGAGCTTGAAACAGCAGTATCAACGGAAGAAATAGTGCAGCGAACATAATCTTATTTGAAAATGCGGTGACGAAAAAAACATCCGCCACCGCGTGAGTTACCAAGGGAACTTATCGAACGATATCGCTCGCGACCTTTCCGTTAATGATGGTTCCGGTGCAGCGTGTGATCCATTCGAAAGGGTCGCCGTCGTACATTGCGATGTCGGCGTCTTTGCCGACCTTCAACGAACCGATACGCGAATCCAGGCCGAGCAGCTTGGCCGCGTCGATCGTCAGCATTGCCATCGCGTCTTCGCGAGAAAGCCCTGCACCGGCTGCCATCGCAGCTTCAAAAAGCACGACACGCGTTTTCGGGACATAGCCTTCATACCCGCTTTGGAATACGACCGGAACACCCGCCGCCCGCAGCAATTTAGCTGTTTCCATTGAGAGCGACTCGGCGTCGCCGCCCGGTCGCGCCATTGTCGGATGAATTATCACGGGTACGCCCGCCTTTTTGATCTCATCAAGCACGACCATTGATTCGGCGGCACCGTCGAGTACGATGCGTACATTGAATTCCTTCGCGATGCGAAGAGCGGACATGATGTCCTGAGCGCGATGGGCGTTGACGAGCAGCGGGATCTCGCGTTTGATGACGGATACCATTACTGCTGCACGAAGGTCCCGCGGAGCCTCAGCCTTTTTCGCGTTGTCCTGTGCCTTTATGAGTTCGGCACGCAGCATAGCGACCTGTTTGGCACGGGTGCCCGGCGAACGGCCTTGCCCGGCGTTCGCGGCATTGCCCAGCGTCACGGCGACCATCGCTGTCGAAACGAGCGTGGCATCCTCGACGTTCTTGCCCCATGTTTTGGCGATCATGGTTTGACCGGGCGAAAGGGCTGAAGGCTGGTGGCCCGTGTGGATCGTAGTTACACCGAACTGTCGAACCCATTCGACGAGCTTTTCTTCGGCGTTGTAGGCGTCGATAGCACGGAGTTCCGGCTGGAACGAGCCGCCGCCGTCCAGTGCCATTTGGTCATGGGGTTGGTTGAGATAGCCGTTCAGGCCGATGACCGTACGCGAATCGATCAGGCCCGGCGTGACAACCTTTGCATTGATCACGGTATAGCCCGCAGGAATGCTGACCTGTGCGGCGGTTCCGACGGCCTCGATCTTGCCGTTCTTGATAAGGATGACGCCGTTCGTTATCGGCGATCCCTCCATTGTCCAGATGGTCTCGCCTTTGACAGCGATCTGAGCGGAGGCATTGAAACCCGCGAGCAGGGCGAAAACAAATGCGGTAAAAATCAGCGTCGTAAATCTCTTGTTTCTCATTAGTTCAACCCTCCGTCATCGTGGAAGCAATCCATGTGCATTTCAGGGCCTGACATGGCACCGATACCGCCTAGCGCCCGCAGGCGGTCTTTCGGGTCGCTGCGGTCGAAGACCTTTTTGCCCTCGACCCATGTTTCAAGAACTCGCGTGTAAACGCTGAGCGGATCACCCGAAAGCAGGATGAGGTCGGCATCTTTTCCGACCTCGAGCGAGCCCACGCGATTCTGCAGGTCCATCATGATCGCGTTCGCCATCGTCATGCCGTACAATGCCTTTTCACGCGACATGCCGGCACGGATAGCTAGTCCGGCCGAACGCAAAAACCACCGTGAATCAGTAATGCCGTCGTCGGTATGAAAGCCGACCAGGCCGCCTGCTTTTTCGAGTGCGGCACCGTTTCGGAAATCGATATCCATCGTCTCGAGCTTGCCGCCCGGCGAATCGATGAGAATGATCGATGACGGGACCTTTGCTTTCGCGATCTCGTCGGCTACTTTCCATGCTTCGCTGACGTGCTGAAGTACGACCCGGAAGCCGAATTCTTTCTGAAGACGCAAAACGGTCAAAATGTCGTCATGGCGGTGCGTGTGGAAATGGATGATGCGTTTTCCGTCTAGCAACTCAACCAATGCTTCCATCGCAAGGTCACGCGTTGGCATTTTCGAAGCGTCGCCGCCTGCCTTTCGGATCTTGTCGCGATATTCCTGAGCTTTGACGAACTGCTCACGCACGAGCGATGCGGATTTTGCGCGAGTTCCAGGGAAATTGCCGCCTCCGGCTCGGATCGAATTCGTGCCGTTCGCGAACTTCATCCCGCCGGCATATACGCCGTCCTTATCAAAAATGAGCAGATCGTCGATCTTGTTCGCACCGTCGCGAAGTTTGATGTAGAGCGTCTGACCGCTGTTCAGGTGGCCGGAGCCGGGCATGACGTTGACAGTTGTCAGCCCGCCGGCCTGTGCACGCTGAATTCCTGCTGAGCGTGCATTGAGGCTATCCAGCAGCCTCACCTCAGGCTGGATAGGCGACGATGCGTCTGCTCCGGCTGTTTCGCCGATGTGGCTGTGTGAATCGACGAGTCCGGGCATTATGACCTTGCCTTTTGCGTCAATGATGGTCGCACCGGCGGGCGGGCGGACGGTTCGCGAATCACCGATCGCAACGATCTTGCCGTTTTGAACGACGACCGTTCCGGATTCAAGTTCCGCACCGACGATCGGAATGACCCTCGCGTTAACAAATGCGACCGGCCTTTCCTGAGCCCGTACGGCGGCGGCCGCAAGAATGGCTATGCCAAGAAGGACAAATATTTTCTTCATTTAGGGATCCTCTAGTTTTGGGGGTTAGCAAAGCTATAGCTGTTAAATTGCTATGAATCGAATAATAAGTCAATCAGGACAAATGTTTTCGATACATACAAGTAATACGGCAAACAGTGAAAAATGTTTTTCGAACAACTCTGAATCGATTTTCGTAATCTTAGCGAAGAGCAAGATAGTCAACATTTTGTATTCCCAACAAGGCATATTGTCCGCTGATAAGGAGGTAGCTCAAATGGCAAAAGTAAGGAAGATCAAGGTAATCAAGCGTTCAAGTGAAACGAGCGGAGCTCCGCGGACAAAGTTGGAGGACGCGCGAAAAGCTACACGTCAAATTGTTGAAACCGTGGGCGACTGGGTCGCTGAAATGCACGAGAGGAAGTCTAATGAAACGAGAGCGGCGGTGAAACTCCTATTCGGTCCTGCTGAAATGAGCGAATCTTAACATCTTAAGTTTTTTGGGCGCCGAATGGTGCTCTAGGGAACGCGGCGTCCAATAAGGATGCCGCGTTTTTCTTTTTGCTCAGCGATTTGAACTGCAAAGGCGTCGATTGATATTCTTAACCCGACTAAGGCAGTTTCAAATTTATGAAAGACAAAGTTGTCGTCGTTACTGGGGCCAGCAGCGGCATCGGCCGAGCAGCAGCACTGGCATTCGCCAATGAGGGAGCATCAGTGGTGGGCATCGGGCGTAACGAAAAGGCTCTGATCGACGAATTGAAGATCAGCAAGGAATCAGACGGCAGCATCAAGCCCCTGCTCGCTGATCTCGCGGAACCGACTCAGTTGGAGCGGGCCGTTAATGAAGTGATCGACAGTTTTGGAAAGGTCGACGTTTTAGTGAACTGTGCAGGCATTTTACGAGGCGGCAATATTGAAACGACTACAATTGACGAGTGGGATAAGACGATGAACATCAATCTGCGGTCTGTCTTTATGCTCTCGCAGCGGTTCGTCCCGCATCTGATCGAGTCCAAGGGCAGTATCGTAAACGTTTCAAGTGTCGCAGGTACGCGTGCATTTCCGAATGTACTCGCTTATTGCGTTTCAAAGGCCGCCCTAGATCAGTTCACGAGGTGTCTTGCCCTTGAGCTTGCTCCCCGCGGCGTCAGAGTGAACGCAGTAAACCCGGGAGTTGTCGTTACCAAATTGCACAAACGCGGCGGTATGTCGGACGAAGACTACGAAGCTTTTCTGGAGAATTCGAAGAACACGCATCCGATCGGCCGGCCCGGTGAGCCCGAAGAGGTCGCGAATCTGATTTTTTATCTCGCCTCTGACAAAGCCGGATGGATCACCGGTGCGACCTATGCTATTGATGGCGGAAGAGCGGAGACCTGTGCACGATAGAATATGAGATTCCAAGTGCTGCCAAGCTCCATCGATGAGGACGGACGGGCATCCGCTCGTCAGCACCTGCTGACCGCAATGATCGACGACCGGGTCGCTATCGACGCCGGCTGTCTCGCAATGTCCTGTTCAGAGTTTCAAAGGGATAATGTCCGGGATATCCTGTTGACACACACGCACCTCGACCACATTGCGGGACTTCCGATCTTTCTCGATGATATGTTTGCTCGGTTGGACGGCCCGATCCGGGTACATGCGACGCGGGAAATGGTCGAGATACTTGAAAGGGACATCTTTAATTGGTCGGTGTACCCGAGATTCTCTGAACTAAGAAACGAGCGGGGACCTGTCATCGAATATGTCGAGTTCGCTCACGGCGATACATTCCAAGTTGCTCATCTTACCGTAAAGAGCATTCCTGTGAACCACAAGGTCCTTGCCACCGGATTTATGATCTCCGACGGGATCACTTCGGTTGCAATAACCGGCGATACCGCAGAAACAGACGAATTTTGGCAGGTGTGCAGACATGCGGACAATTTGAAAGCTGTCGTAGTGGAGGCTGCTTTTCCGAATGAATTTGACGAGCTCTCTGCCGTTTCAAATCATCTCACGCCAATAAAACTTAAAGCGGAGTTGGAAAAATATCCGGAACGTCAATGTCCGGTTTACGTGATAAACATAAAGCCAATGTATCGCGAGACTGTCGTTTCGCAGCTTGAAGAGCTTTCTATCGCCGGCCTTGAGATAGTAGAACTCGGCAGGGTTTATGAGGTCTGATCTCGCGCGGCCTTCTCCCTTAGAAAATTAATTGCCTCAAATGCGGCCTCGCGATACTCGCCGGGGAAATCGTCGAGACGTACACGGCCGTTCGGCATCACCTCGATAATGCGGAACGTGCGGGCATCTCGCAATTTGCCGGGCATTATTTCTGCACGAAATGTGACCATCATATTCGGCCTCGCCCACATTCGATTCTCGGTGTCATCATTGATCATTGGTCTTTCACTGCTTCCTCGGATATCTTGCCTTTATGTTTTGCTTTACGTCCTGACGGCAGACGGGACTCGTCGGGCGTTCGTTCGCCCATCCGCCGGGTCGGCGGTGCCGTCGGTTTCCTTATAGATCCAAAAATTGGAAGGTCCGGCATTTTTTTCTTCTTTTTCTTCACGATCGCTGCTCGATCTGCCAAAAAACGATTTGAATTGCGGCAGTTATTGACAAATCTACCATGAAAACCTAATTTCTTGTTTAAGGTTTTTCCTGACTTCCTCTTATTTTTGTGATGAAAGACAGGCGTCCATATCTGGTCCCGGCGTCAAATTATTATGTACTCGCGTTCGCAGTTTCGGGCGCGGTCTTCTTTGTCGTTTGGGGCATAATGCACGATCTTGGATCGGATATGCCGTGGATCATCGCAGGAGTAGCCGGAAGCGGGCTATTGTTCGGGTCGGTGATCGTTCGAGAGATCTTTATGCGGCGGGCTGCACGCCGACGATTTGAGGCACAGGCCCAGTCACGTGCCGGCCGTCCAATCTACGGTGCCGCAGGAACCAAAAAGTTAACGATCGAGCAAAATGAGGAGATACTCGACCAGATCCGCAGAAAGTCGAACGCTGCGAACGTGTTGGGTACAATAGCGTCCGGGCATCGTGAGGTATTCGAACTCTGCGGCGCCTATCTTTCTGCAAACGAGGCAGAATTGAGAACTATAAGTGCCTCTTCCCCACGGCTGGCTCCCTTATTGAGGAGCCGAAGCAAGGTTATGGACGCTCACCGGTTCCATATGCTCAAGTGGGCCGAGATCGAATCCAGGTCATTGACTGCCGAGATCCGAAAACGGCGGACGCCGTCAGAGCGGTCTGAGATCGCCCGCGATGCAATGGAGGTGATCGACACGGCATTGGCATCATATCCCACCGAGCAGGCACTGATACAGTCAAAGGCCGCACTGCATGAGATCTCGATACAGATCAAGGTCTCTGAATTCATCGATGTGGCCAACACTGCAGCCGACGCCGGCGATCTGGTTAAAGCTCAGGACATTATGAGGGATGCACTATATTTTCTCGGCCGCCAGCAGGCCGGCCCGTCGACCGACCTCATGGCCGAGCAGATCCGAGCAGAGATCGACCTCTTGGAAGGAGAGATCGTGTCCTTGTCCGGTCGCGGAAAGCGGTCAGAATGATATACTTGCAAGCTAATGATCTCTCAACGATGTCCAAAATGCAGAAGCAGCCGGATCCGGCGCGGATACCGTCCAACGCCGTTTTTCATGAAGTTGCTGTTCAGATACCGCTTGCTGTGTGATTCCTGCAATTGGGAGTTCATGGGATTTGCAGTTCCTGGGACAGTAGAAAACTCATCGCGGGGAAAGAGGAATAAGGGCAAAACAAAGCCTTCTGCACAGCAAACCATTTCCGGCGAAAACTCACCTAAATCCTAAGTGTCCTTATTTTTGGTCCTAGTGTCATTCACTTGCCGCGGTCTGTTCGTGCTGGCTGCATTTGTTTCGACAGCAGCGATATTCGCCCACGGTCAAACATCCCGGCTCGACCGGATCCACATTGGAGACGTGATAGAGGTTGACCAGGTCGGGGGCACCGAGTTCGATTGGCGCGGCAGAGTAGGTGCTGACGGTTCGCTGATCGGCTTTGACACGTACGATGAGCCGATAATTGCGCTCTGCAAAACCGACATTGAGCTTGCGGCCGAAATTGAGGCCGGATTTCGCAAGATATTGAGAGAACCCAAATTCGCGGTAAGGATCATCGACAGATCGCAAAGGCCGACAGTGACCATAGAAGGAGCCGTCAAAACACCCTCAAGATTCAGGTTGATGCGTGAGGTTCAGCTGCGGGAACTTATTGCACTCGCCGGCGGGCTTTCGGACTCAGTTGCCGGGGACATAATCATCAACCGCCAGGCAGCCATCGCCTGTTCAGAAGGAGCCGTTGATCCCGGCAGAAGCGGTTTTGAGCAGATCAGAATAAGCCTTAGAGATCTTTTGGCAGGAAAGCCAGATGCCGATGTCGAGATCATGCTTGGCGATATTATTATCGTCGATAAGGCCGCCATCGTGTATATTATTGGAGGGGTTCGAACGCCCGGAACCGTCTATATCAGAGGGCAAGAAACACTACTGGCGGCAATAGAAAAGGCCGGCGGTTTTTCGAAAGATGCGGTTAAAGATCAGATCTCTGTATTTCGCCGCGGAGAGAGCGGAAGCGAGATCATCCAATGCGGGATCGGCAAAGATGCCTCGTGTGATCCGGAAAAAGCTGTAACAATGCCGTTTGACATTATTGAGATAGGAACTAAGGGGCGTCCGCAAAGACAATACGCACCGGTCTTTGCGGCAGTGGAACAAGCACTTAACGGTTCGAACAAGGAGCTTCCATTGCGTATAATCGAATAGTTTTATTTGGGAGAAGTATCTTTATGGCAACCAGAAAAAAAGGATTAAGCAGGCGAATGAAGGTCCTGCTTTCCGTTTTGGCAGTTTCGATCGTTATCGGCGTGATGATCGCCTATGACCAGATCTCGCCGCTTTACATTTTGACCAGTGTGGCTCTGATCGTGCTGTTGGTGGTCGTCGGTTTTTCGGATCTGGAAAAAGTAGGCCGAATGGACGACCAAGAAGTTTAATAATTGTCTGTTTCTATGCGCTTGACCGTTCTATTGTCGCTGCTGATGCTATCGACGTCTCTTGTTTACGGGAGTTCCGTCGGTGCGCTTTCCGGCGATGATGCCGGCGGCGTCAGGTGGAAAAATTCAACCGTTAGGATCGCGGTCTCTACTACGATCGACGATTCGGCACCCAATATAAAGAACGGCAGCCGCATACGTGAGGCCCTCTTTCGCAGCATTCTGCGTTGGGAAGCGGTCGCCGATGTGAGATTCACAACAGAATATGTCGAACGCGAAATTACGTCGACAAAGGGGAATGCCGGCGACGGCATAAGCCTAATAACGATGTCATCGCTGCCGGAGTTTGTTCAGCTATTCGGAAAGAGCGGCTCTCATGAGGCCGCGCGAACGCGTGTCTATTTCGACAAACGCGGAAATATTTACGAGGCGGACATTTTTTTGAATCCGTTCGCACTCTTTTCAACCGATGGTTCTTACGGCACGTTCGATTTGGAAAGCGTTTTCACGCATGAGTTAGGACATGTTCTCGGCCTTCGCCATAATCATGTCCCATCGTCAATGATGTTCGACGCTGTGTCTGAGAATGGGCCACTTGGGCCGCTCGCTCCGCCGCGACGCGATCTTCTTTCTGCAGACATTGCGGCTATCAGGTCGTTGTACGGAGCCATTTCTGAGGAAGGCGAGTGCTGTGCTGCCGCCTCTGGGCGACTGCTGTTTGCCGGCAAAGGGATGAAAGCAGGCGTATTTGCCGAAGATCCTGAAACTGGAAGGCTTATCGCGGTAACGGAATCTTCTACTGACGGAAAATTTGATATTGCTGGGCTCTCTGACGGAACTTACAACTTCTTTTGGCTGCGCGACGGAACATTTGGCTACATTGACGCCTACGTCAAACTGACAAGAACGAGCCGTACAATTATTGAAACTAAACGCGTCCGCAGCTTCGAACCGATCTATGTCCCGACCTTTATCGGCATCTACGGCATACTTTCCGAGTCGGCAGTTTCACTACGAAAGGGTGAACAGTATCGAGTCTTTTTCGGCGGTCAGGTTGCTGCAGTTGAGTCGATGACGCCGTTGGTGCGAGGGCCGTTCATCACAATAGATGCCTCAACAAAGCAGGTTGAAAATTATGGACGCGGATTATTTGTCACAAGTTTCATTTTGAAGGTTGATGCCGACGCTCCGTCGGGAGCCTATAGTGTGATGTTTGCATCTGAGGACGGAAGAACCGGCGTTTCATTAGGCGCGATCGACATCCGTTAGTACTGTTTTGTCGATTTGGAATAGTTGCCTTTTTTAGAGACGTGTGCATAATTAGGGGTGTTCACCTCCCGGTGAACATTAGTTGCCGCAGAAATGCGGCGGCTCAGGGGCGACGGTGTGGGAGACGTCGCCCTTGATATTTTTTAGGTTTTGGTGTCTGCTAAGGCATTGTCCGCATTTGCATTAAATATGACCTCGGTTGTCCGGTACATTCCTGCAACTTTTTGCCCTGCGGAGCATCTGCCCCGACAGGGTTTTTCTCTTCCCGATTATGAAACAAGGCATCGGAGAAAGGCTTAGAGGCTGGTTCTATTTTGGTGTGAACGAACCGGCAGGGCCGCACGAGCCCGAGGGCCGCCACAAAAAATATCCGTGGTGGAAAGTGATGTGCCTGACCGGCGTTGATTATTTTTCGACGCTTGGTTATCAGCCGGGAATTGCGTTCCTGGCTGCAGGTGTTCTTTCGCCGTTCGCGACATTGATACTCGTTCTGCTCACGCTCTTCGGTGCGTTGCCCATGTACAAACGCGTCGCTGAAGAGAGCCCGCACGGCGACGGATCGATCTCGATGCTCGAGAATCTGCTTTCGCGATGGAAGGGCAAGATGTTCGTCCTCGTGCTTCTGGGTTTCGTTGCGACGAGTTTCATAATTACCATCACGCTGTCCGCTGCCGATGCCACAGCCCACATCATCGAAAACCCTTACGTTGAGCATTATGCCAAGTTCCTTGATCACCGCGTCATCGTTACGCTGGTGCTGATCGCCGCTCTCGGTGCGGTTTTTCTTCGGGGTTTTAACGAAGCGATCGGCCTTGCGGTTTTCATCGTCGCGATATTTTTGACATTGAACACGATAACGATAGTCGTCGGGCTTCGCGAGATATTTTTTGTTCAGCCGGACGTTTATCTGAATTGGCAGCAGATGGTCTGGGGCAGCCCGACCGTGGAAGGCAGCGTGATGTGGCTCGTCCTTGCGTCGGTAATGGTCTTTCCGCGCCTTGCTCTGGGGCTTTCGGGCTTTGAGACGGGCGTTGTTGTGATGCCGCTGGTAAAGAGCGACAAGCCGCTGCCCGCCGAGAAAAAGGCGAAGATCATACAAACGACGTTCGCTGAGGTGGAGCCTGACGAAGAAGAGCGTGCATATCTGGAAGGCCGTATCCGAAACGGCAAAAAACTCCTCAGCGGTGCGGCGTTGATCATGAGCGTTATGCTTGTCGGCAGCAGCATCATCACTTCGATGCTGATCTCGCCGGAGAAGTTTCAGGTCGGCGGTGAGGCTTACGGCAGGGCTGTTTCGTACCTCGCTCACAAGATGCTCGGCGGCGGCTTCGGGACGGCGTATGACGTTTCGACGATCTTGATACTTTGGTTCGCAGGTGCGTCGGCGATGGCGGGTCTTCTGAATATCGTTCCGCGATATCTGCCGCGTTATGGAATGGCCCCTGATTGGGCTCGTGCGACGCGGCCGCTTGTACTCGTTTTTACGGCGATCTGTGCGGTCGTAACGATACTTTTTGATGCAGAAGTGAACGCTCAGGGCGGAGCGTATGCGACGGGTGTGCTCGCATTGATGACGTCGGCGTGTGTCGCGGTGATGTTGTCGCAGCGGCGAAAGAAAAAGGCGGCGTGGATCTTGTATTTGTTGATCACGGTGGTTTTCACCTACACGCTGATCGTGAACATCATTCAGCAGCCGAGCGGCCTGAAGATCGCGTCGTTCTTCATCTTCGCTATCATCGCGACGTCATTCATATCGCGGGCGTTGCGTTCGACGGAGATCCGCATCGACGAGATCGTGTTGGATGAGCAGGCAACGAAGTTCATCGCCGACGCCGCGGAAGAGGGCGAGATACGCATCGTTACAAATCGCCGAGAGACCGGCGACGCGACAGAATACCGCTACAAAGAGCATGAGAAACGCGTCGATAACCACATCCCGTCGTCAGACCCCATCCTGTTTTACGAGGTCGAGACCGGCGACGCGTCCGAGTTTCGCGGGCGGCTAATGATTCGTGGCGTTGATGTTGACGGTTACAGGATATTGCGCACTCAGGCTCCTGCTGTTCCGAATGCCATCGCGGGGTTCCTGTTGTATCTTCGTGATGAGACAAACAAGATACCGCACGTTTATTTCGGCTGGAGCGAAGGCAATCCGCTGATGTATTTGGCTCGATACATCCTTTTTGGCGAGGGCGACACCGCACCCGTAACGCGCGAGATATTACGGCAGGCGGAGCATGATCCCGAACTCCGTCCGAACGTTCACGTCGGCGGTTAATGGTCAGCTATTGTTTGAGGCTCCGGCGGCGAGGGCGTTCTTAGCGTCGTAGCACGGGCGGCAGTAAACGGGGCGTCCTTGCGACGGATAGAAGGGAACCGTCGTCTGCTTTCCGCAATCTTCACAACGAACGGGCATCGCGACAATGAATTTCTTCCCCGCGGCCTTTGCGGAGATTATCGCTTCCATTCGGTTGGTCTTTGCTTTTTTGCAGTCACGGCAGCGTTTCGGCGGGTTCCCGAGGTTCTTATCTGCGTAAAACGCTTGTTCGCCTGCGGTCCAGACGAATTCCACGCCGCATTCGATGCATTCGATCATCGTATCGGTAAAGTTCGAGTGTTCGGCGGGAGTTTCCGTGCTGATGATCTCGATATTGTTGCCTAGTTCTTCAGGCATCTTAGGACCGCTCTTTCGCCGCGGGTGGAGTGACGCTGTATAGTGGAAGAGAACTATTGAATTCGCCAAAGCGGCTATGAGCGTCGCGAAGAGCGTAAGTTAAGTCGAAGTTACATCTAACGCATTCGCGTGTCAAGAATAGGTAAACAGCCAACTGCAGATCGGTTTCAGAGTATGAATGTCCTAATTGTCGGATCAGGCGGCCGCGAACACGCGATCTGCCGAGCGTTTCGTAAAAGCGGCCGTGTCGAAAAAGTTTATTGCGCCAACGGCAACGCCGGCATCGCCGAGATCGCGGAATGCGTGGCGATAAAGCCCGACGACATCGCGGGGCTTGCGGCTTTTGCTGAAGAGAACAACGTCGATCTGACGTTCGTCGGCGGCGAGACGGCGTTGGCGGCCGGCATTGTCGATGAATTCGAGGCTCGAAGGCTGCGTATTTTCGGCCCGACGAAATCTGCCGCCGAGCTTGAGGCGAGCAAATCCTTTGCAAAACAGCATATGTCGCGTCACGGCGTGCCGACAGCAGCATATGCCGTCGCAAATTCGCCAGCCGAGGCCGTCGCGGTGCTTGAAAGCGGCAAATTCGGCGATGAAGCGACGCCTGTCGTCGTGAAAGCGGACGGTTTGGCGGCGGGAAAAGGCGTTGTCGTCGCGGCGGATCTTGCAGAGGCCATCGCGGCCGTCAACGAAATGGCTGCTCTTGTCGGGGCCGACGCTGCGGAGACGATAGTTTTGGAAGAATGCCTCGTCGGCAAGGAGGTTTCGCTGCTGATGTTCGCGTCGGGCGAGCAGTACGCTCTGATGCCGGCCGTTCGCGACCATAAACGCATCGGTGAAGGCAACACGGGGCCAAATACCGGCGGACTGGGCACGTTCACAGACGACTCGCTGTTGACTGCCGACGAGCTTGCAGAAATTGAGGCGGCGATCGTTGTTCCATCGTTAAAAGGCTCCGTCGCGGACGGCTATCCTTTTCGCGGAATTCTGTTCATCGGGCTGATGATGACGGCCGACGGGCCGCGTGTGCTGGAATACAACGTTCGATTCGGCGACCCCGAGACGCAGTCGGTGCTGGTCCGGCTGGAAACTGACATAGCAGATATCTGCGACGCGGTTCTCGACGGCACGATCGGTGATCTCGCAATAGAATGGCGTCAGGGAAGTTCGGCGTGCGTCGTCCTGGCGGCCGCAAATTATCCCGCAAAACCTATCGTCGGCGACACGATCTTCGGAATTAACGCCGCCGAGTCTCTCGACAACGTAACAGTCTTTCAAGCCGGCACCGCACGCAACACGGACGGCGAGTTGATCACCGCGGGCGGCCGCGTGCTGGGCGTTACGGCGGTCGGGAACAGTCTTGACGACGCTCTACGCGACGCCTACGCCGCCGTCGATCGCATTTCCTTCGCCGGAATGCAGTTCCGCCGCGACATCGGGCGATAATTTGGCCTCTGTTAGCCTCAAGTCGCCGTCAGTGAGCCTCAAGTCAGCGTCAGTGAGCCTCAATTCAGCGTCAGTGAGCCTCAATTCAGCGTCAGTGAGCCTCAATTCAGCGTCAGTGAGCCTCAATTCAGCGTCAGTGAGCCTCAATTCAGCGTCAGTGAGCCTCAAGTCGGCGTCAGTGAGCCTCAAGTCAGCGTCAGTGCGCCTCAAGTCAGCGTCAGTGCGCCTGAAGTTCAGATCTCTTTCTTTCGAAAATAGATAATTAGTGTCATCAGAGAATTCGTAGCGATCATCGCGACCGAATGCAGCGTTGTAGCGATATTGTACGCCTCCAGCGAGAGCAGGCTGAAAATGTGGCGTACGGCGTTGGCAGAAAAAAGCAATGGAGTTTCTGTTCCGGGGTTTTCCCACGTCTTTCTGATGGTCGGAACAAATGCGGCAAGGTCGATCCCTACAGCGAGGATGACGGCCGATGTCGGATCATCCGTCGTGACCCAGATCAAAATGCCCAATATCGCGACGGCAAGAAAAACGTGATCGATGAACTTGACGGAACGATAGCCCCACTTTAGGGCCAAAACGAGATTTGTGACAGTGAGGACCTCATTGATCAGCGTCGGTATTGCTCCAACTCCCGCACCGCCGGCATATTGGCCGCCCAAAACGATGCCGTTGACCACTGACCAGATGAACCAAGTGTATGCATGGGGCCTGACGCGGCCGCGAATGATATCGATGGAATAAGAGACGTTTGCGACAAGGACCAGGATAGCCGCGATGGTTGCGAACGAGAGCTTCATCTTGTGCTGCCTCCGACGGCGGCAGCTTTCGACGTAAATTCCGCGGCCTCAGTTCGGAAGCCGGACCGGCGGGCGAATTCGGCCAGTCCTTCGTATCGATTTGCCGCGTCGAGCGAGTTTGCCCATAGAATTTTAGCCGTGCATTCGGGGCAGGCGTCGATCGGGCGTCGGTCGGTTTCGGCGAGGTGGTTCGTGCCGCTCATCACGCATTCGTATTTCGTGCAGTGGCGTATCGAGAACATATGCCCTGTCTCGTGGACAGCAATTTTCATGGTTCTAAGGAAAAAGACGTCGTCTTTCGTTCGTTCGGCGAGCCTGTAAAGCGACCAAACGCCCACTCGCTGCGAAAACGACGCCTGGCCGAAGACGAAATTCATCGTTTCGTCGGGGAAAAGGTCCGCGGCCGTGAATGCGATCAACGCCGCCGCATCCGAAGGCAGCGACGGCACCAGGATCTCCTGCAGAATGTAGCTTGTTTTGTACTGTTTGCGGTTGAGAAGCTTGTTCTGCCGAAAGCTGTCGCTCTGTGTCGGCAGTTTTTTCGGCGGCAGACGCTTTACCGGCAGTCCGTAAAACACCGCAAGATGATCCGCCGCCAGATCGACGGCCTTTTTGTGCCGTGGCGTAGATTCACCCAGCGGCAGAATATACAGCGTCCGGCGTTCCGCGGTCGGCCGCGTCGGATCACTTTGCAGATACTCTTCAAACGTTTGCCCCGGCTCTTTGTGTGCGCCCAACCAATCGTAAGACGCGGGCTTGCCCATCGGCGAAAAGAACCGCTCGAGTCTCGGCATCATCGCCCGAAGCTCGTCCGCCTTTTCATCTTTCGGCGGTGCGGCCGTATTCGCAGCATTTTCGCCCGATTTCGAACAAGCCGCCGCGAAAAGACATGTGATAACGATGAGCCACGAATGCCGGAATGATTGCCAGAGAAGACTTCCAACGAAGTCTCGGCGATCTTTGCGGCCTCTGCGTTTAGAAATTGCTGTAAACACGAGATGCTCAATATTCGTCGAGCTGAGCGAGATAGGCGTCGTAATTCCTCCGCATCTCGTCGATGGAATCGCCGCCGAATTTACGCCGCATCTCGTCCGCCAGCACGACCGCCGTCATCGCTTCCGCGATCACGCCCGCTGCCGGCACGGCTGTTATGTCCGAACGCTCGAATGCGGCCTCGGACGGCTCCTTTGATTTGATATCGACTGACGCGAGCGGCTTTCGCAGCGTGGATATAGGCTTCATATAACCGCGGAGGCGGATCTCCTCGCCGTTTGTTATTCCTCCCTCAATGCCGCCGGCACGGTTGGTGTTTCTTGTGAAAGATTTAGTCAAACCACCCGCTACCGCAGGTGGCTCTGACAAGAAGATCTCATCGTGTGCCTCGGAACCGCGGCGGCCGGAGTTTGCAACGCCTTCGCCGATCTCTACAGCTTTCACGGCCTGAACGCTCATCAACGCACGAGCGAGGCGGCCGTCGAGCTTTTTTTCCCAAGAGGTGTGCGAACCGAGGCCCGCAGGCACGCCGCAGACCGCGACCTCGAAAACGCCGCCCAGCGTGTCGCCGTCGGCCTTCGCTTCGTCTATCAGACGTTTCATTTCCAATTCGCTTGTAGCGTCGGCACAACGAAGCGGTGAGTCGTCGGGAATCGCGGTGATCTCCTCCCACGGCCGCCAGAGCGGAACTGCCTGCACGCTGCCGAGCTTGATCACGTGGCTGAGGATCTCGATGCCGAACGCTGCGAGAAGCTGTTTCGCGACGGCTCCGGCGGCGACACGGGCAGCCGTCTCGCGCGCGGACGCACGTTCTAGAATATCGCGGAGGTCAAGGGCACCAAATTTCTGCCCGCCGGCCAGATCGGCGTGACCGGGCCGCGGCCGCGTAACGACGCGGGGATTCGCCGGCTCGTTCTCCGGTGGCTCAACATTCATAACGTCCTGCCAATGCACGAAATCGCGATTCTCTATCATGAGAGCGATCGGCGACCCGATGGAACTGCCGTGACGCACGCCGGACAATATCTCGACGGTGTCGGATTCGATCTTCATGCGTCCGCCGCGGCCGTAACCGTGTTGGCGGCGTCTCAACTCGTTGTTGATGACGGCCTTGTCGATCGCGAGGCCATATGGAACGCCTTCGACAATGGCGATGAGTGCCTTGCCGTGAGATTCGCCGGCGGTGGTGAATTTGAACTGCACAAAAAGATTTTAACGCAGAGACGCAGAGACGCGGAGAGGAAAAGGGAAAAAGTGGTCGGTGGGCAGTGAGCAGTGAGCAGAAGACACCTAGAGCCTTTTACTTATCACTCATCACTTGATCCCTCTGTGTCCTCTGTAGTGAACGACTTTTCTTTCCGTCTGAAAATTATCAGACCGACGGCGCCGACGATGAGCAGGCCGCCGATGCCTGTTTGCGGCGGCAGAGTTTCGCCGAGCACCGCCCATCCGATCACGACCGCGAGCAGCGGCGTGACGAGCGATATCATCATCGCTTTTGTAGATTCGATACGGCTGAGCATCCAATAATAGAGCCAGAACGCCGTGACCGTGCCCAAAATGCTCAGGTACAGCACGCAGATGACCGCACGCCGCGTCCAATTGTGCGACACGGGCGAGCCTTCGACCGCGAAGCTGTAGATCAACACCGGCGGAAGACCGCAGATCATTTGGCTGAAAACAAGCGACGCAGGGTGAATGCCCGCACCGCGAGCTTTGACGAGTATGGAGCCCTGTGCCGCAGCATATGAGCCGACGACTATCGCTGCACATCCCGCGAACGCCATCCAATTCTCAACGCGAAGCTGATCGCGGAAGATCACGCCTACACCGATGATTCCGATCACGACCGCAATTGCCTTCTGAAAGGTCAGCTTTTCACTGGGCAGAAAAATCCGTGCGAGCACGAGCCCGAACACGGTTATCATCGCCTGCAGCACGGCGGCGAGGCCCGACGTGATATATTGCTCGCCCCAAAAGACAAGGCTGTAGTTGACCGAAAACTGCAGAACGCCTGTGATCGCGATGAGCTTCCAGTGTTCACGCGTTCGCGGCAGCGGAATGGAGTAGAAGCGAATAAGTGCGAACAGAACGAGGCCCGAAACTATGAACCGCGACGATGCAAAGGCGAGCGGCGGCAGGTCTTCGAGGCCGATCTTGATGAAGATCCACGTCGTGCTCCAAATGACGGCCAGCACCACCCACACGAAAACAATGAGGCCGCGGCGTTCAGGCATTTTCGTAAAATGAGAGCGTCGTTTCGCCTTGTTTCAAGAGCCGCCAGCGGCGCAAATTTCCGATAGTCTCTCGCATCGGCGTTTTAGTATGATGCTCTACGATGACGACTCCGCCTTCGAGCAATAGTTCCGGCCGGCCGCCGAATTCCAGCATTACGGGCATATAGTCGCTGTCATACGGCGGATCGAAATAGACGATATCCCAGCCGAGCGGATGTTCGCGGCCGGCGAAATTCTCAGCCGAAAAACCGACGACCTCAGTTTGCGATTCGGGAACGGCAAGTTTGTCTAAATTCTCCTCGATCAGAGCACACGAACGCTTTGATCGATCGACGAATGTTACAAAACCAACGCCGCGTGAAATGGCCTCGATCCCAACGGCGCCCGTTCCCGCACACAGGTCGAGGAAGCGCGTCTCGTCGTCTATCAGCGGTGCGATGATATTGAAAAGCGTCTCGCGAAGACGATCGGACGTTGGGCGGATCTTGTTGTCAGCCGGAGTTTTGAGGATACGTCCGCCATATTTTCCGCCGATCACACGCATCGCGTTTGAGTCTATTACATCGGGCCACACGTGGGCAAAAGGAAGCCTTTCAACCGATCTTACCAAGCCGAAACTGCGAGCTTGTCGTGGCATAGCGGATCATCTGTTTCGTCTCGTTGGAATGCCGGCGTTTTGTGAGATATTCTCCGGCGATACTGCGGGCGACGAGCAAAATATCCATGTCACGGACGAGATTTGCGACCTTGAACGTTTCCAAGCCCGACTGCCGGGTGCCCAGAATTTCGCCCTGGCCGCGTATTTCCAGATCCTTTTCCGCTATCTTGAAACCGTCGGAAGTTTCTTCCATGATGCCCAGCCGCTCACGGGCAACTGCGGTCTTTTTGTCGCTCGTCATCAGAACGCAATAGCTTTGATCCGAGCCGCGTCCGACGCGTCCGCGTAGCTGATGAAGTTGCGAAAGGCCGAAGCGTTCGGCGTGTTCAATGACCATCAGCGAGGCATTAGCCACATCAACGCCGACCTCGATAACGGTTGTCGAAACAAGGATGTCGAGTTCACCCGAAACGAACGCCGACATCACCTTTTCCTTTTCCGCCGGCTTCATCTTGCCGTGAACCAGCCCGACGCGGCGATGCGGGAAGATCTTGTCACGCAATTCTTCAAACGTAGCCACCGCCGCCTTCAGATCGACCTTTTCCGATTCCTCGACCAAAGGGCAGACGACATAAGATTGACGGCCGTGCTTGAGTTCGCGTTCGATGCCTTTGTATACGCCGCGGCGTTGGTCCTCGCCGACGACAACCGTTTTTATCGGCGTTCGACCGGGCGGCATTTCGTCAATGATCGAAACGTCGAGGTCGCCGTAAACCGTCATTGCGAGCGATCGCGGGATCGGCGTCGCGGTCATCACCAAGATGTCAGTGTTCGGGCCGAGAGCCTTTAATGCGGCACGCTGCAATACGCCAAAACGATGTTGTTCGTCGATCACGGCGATGCCGAGGCGGTCAAACTTAACGGCGTCGGATATAAGTGCATGCGTGCCGATGACGAGGTCGGCATCGCCCGCAGCGACGGCTTCGCGGAGTTTCTTTTTCGCGGCGGAACGAACGCTTCCGGTCAGAAGCTCAATTCGAAAGTCGAGGCCGTTGAGGAGTTTCTGCGCATTACGAAAATGCTGTTCGGCAAGAATTTCTGTCGGAGCCATCAGCGCGGCCTGATAGCCGTTCTCGACGACAGCCAGCATTGCGAGAAATGCGACGATGGTCTTGCCGCTGCCGACGTCGCCCTGCACGAGGCGGTTCATCGGCTTGTCGCTTTTCAGATCAGCAAATATCTCGCCGATGACGCGTTTCTGTCCGGCGGTGAGGCGAAAGGGAAGTATGCGTTTCAGATCGCTGCGGATCGAATCTGTGATCTCGATCGTCGCGGCTTTCGGTTCGCGGAGTCGTTCGCCGCGCAGCAACTGCATCGAAAATGAAAGCCAGAAGAATTCGTCAAAGATCAGCCGTTCGTGAGCAGGCGAACGCATCTGTTCGTATTCGTCCAGCTTGGCGTCAGCCGGAGGAAAGTGTATGTCGCGAACAGCATCCGACGCCGCTATGAGTTTCGCCCGACTGCGAATATCGGCAGGCAAAGGGTCGGCAGTTTCATCGAACGACGAAATAACGGAGTGCATTATTTCACGAATGCGTTTTGTCTGAAACGTCCCGAGTTTGCGATAGACAGGAACTCGGCCCGTATGGACCGAAGCGAGCGACGGATCGGAAATGTTGTCGTCTGTTTCGTCGGCCGGTATCACTTCAGCCTCGTCAGGCGAAGGAAGAATTTCCAGTTCATCCGGTTTTTGTATCATCAAGACGACCCCACTCGATCCGGCTTCCCATTTGCCGTGTGCGACGAAATGCGTTCCGCGTTTGAATCGTGCTGTCTGCCAATCGATGATGTGCGGAGCCTGCTTGCCGGAGATGAACCATTTGATCTTGACCGGGCGATAGCGGCCGTCGGCGTCGCCTGCTATGACCTCAAAAAGATAAAGCGGCGGTTTTCGCGGGTCGCGATTCTTGCCGACGCGTATGGCTCCGGCGTTGCGTACATAAAGCTCTGCGGCGGCTGTCATTCCCGGACGCAGCTGATCGAGAGGCAGAAAATTCGAGCGGTCCTCGTATCGCATCGGCAGGTAGCCGAGCAGGTCGCCGACCGTGACGTCCTCCGGCTCGGCTTTGCCGGCAGTCTTTTTCAATGCGGCGGCAAGTTTCCACGCCGCCGCGGCAGAAATGCCCGCAACACCGAGGCGGGAAAGTTCGACAACCTTGTTGTCCAGCGTCAAGCCCATGTGTTGAGTCGCATTTTCTCACACGTAGGACGCATATGTCCTGTACGCAGGCAAAAGAAAAACGAGCCGGCACAAGCCGGCTCGTTTCCCTGATCTGTGTGGGGCGACGCGAAGATCTACGCCATTTCGTTGACGTGTTTGGTCAGACGCGATTTGTATCGGGCAGCAGTATTTTTGTGCAGCACACCTTTGTTGACCGCCTTGTCGATCAATGCGACCGTCGGGTTGAGCAATTCCACGCTCGCGGACTTATCGTGGCTCGCGATGGTCGAGCGAAGCTTCTTGATGGCCGTTCGCAAACGGCTGCGGTTGCTTCGATTGATGAGGTTGCGTTTTTCGTTCTGCCGAACGCGTTTTTCTGCTGACTTATGATTCGCCATAAATAACTATCGGCTTTTCGATATGCGAAAAGCAAAACCTAAATTTTAATGTTGGCGAAGAGTGATGTCAAGGCAAGACTCACTCTTGGAATTTGAGTGCGAGCGAGTGCATGACGTCGACGAAAAGAGCAAGTATCGGCGGATAGAAGAGCAACTCGGCGTCAGCATTCGTTCCGAACATCTGAGGAAAAGAATTAGCTGCCGCGCCGACCTGCGATCCGATAACCAAGCCCGCAGCCAGTGAACCGAGAGTAAGAAAGATCAATACTGTACCGACCGCCAACCGCGAATAACGCCGTTCTTCCGTCAGATCGTCCTCTAACAGCGATTCATGTATCTGTTCGCTTGTAACGGTATAGCGCTCGATGCCGTCCTTTAGCCGACTGAAGAGCTTTATAAGGGCGACGATGAACAAGGTAACAATGACCAATTTCCCGATCACTCCGGATTCGGTAAACAGCCGCGGCTTGAGCAGCGTTGTCAAAAAGCAGGCGATAAAGAACGCAGCGAGCGGAAAGACCGCCTTTTGAAAGGCAACGGCCTCGCGCCTCTCTTCTTCCAGCAGACGGTCGATGATCTCGCCGTAACGCTTTTCCGCCACCATTTGCCGCCAGCGGGCAACAATAGGGTTTGCTGCCTCGAAACCGTTCCCGTCGCCGTTTGCGGCAGCAGTGATTTCTGCCAGCTGCCGATCGTATCTAGCACGCTCTCGCGGTTTTCCAAGCACCTCGTAGGCTTCGGCAATGGCGGCAAACCTGACCGCTGTATCTTCGCTGCCATGCTCACTGTCAGGATGCAGGCGGCGGGCGAGACGGCGATAGGCCGATTTTATCTCGGCGTTGGACGCCTTCGGGGAAACTTTGAGGATCTCGTAATAATTGACCATGCGGCCTTGCAACGACGGGCAGGAGCCGGCAGGGAAACTGAAACAACCTGCCGTCGCACGGGATTATAGCACAGACCCTGAGGCTGGCCTTCAAATGCTTAGTCCAGATGATCGATCTGCAGAGCGATCGGCGATGCACCGGAGAGCTTGACCGCATCGATAACTTTCGCGACTTTTCCGTATTCTGCTGTTCGAGGTGCTCGTATGAAGACGGCATATTCGGCCTGAAGCCGCTTTCTTTCTTCAACAACGGCTTTCAGGCGATATATCAACGCCGTCTGGTCCTGTGCGTTGCCGAGACCGCGTTCGCCGTTCAGCGAAATGGAATCTCCGTGGTCAAGCGAGACGACTAGCGTATGCGGGTGAGGCTTTACGTCGGGCGAGATATTCTTCGGCTCAGCCGGAATATTTGCTTTGAAAGCGGTCGGTTTCATCGGTGCCGCGACCATAAAGATGATCAGCATCACGAGCAGAACGTCGATCAGCGGCGTTACGTTGATATTCGGCTTTGTCATTAGGGTGCCCTCCTTGATGTTGGTATAGACACCGCAAACGCCGAATTGTTCCATGTTAGGTAAGTTTTCCGTTGATGGCGTCGAGTAACGCGGTCGCTTTTACCAGCGTTTCATCGTATTCCGCCGCCGGATCGCTATCAATGGTGATACCGCCGCCAACGTTGAATTCTGCGTGACGCCCGTGTACTGTCATCGTCCGTATCGCTACGCTCAGGTCAAGTCTTTCGCCGACGCCGAAACTCTCAGGAATGTAGTATCCGATCGCTCCCATCGAAAGACCGCGAGGACCGCGTTCGATCCGATCAATGATCCTCATTGTGCTGATCTTTGGAGCGCCGGTTATAGAGCCGCACGGGAAAACGGCTCGCAAGATGTCCGAGATGGAGACGCCGTCTCGGAGATCACCTGCGATGGTCGAAACAAGATTGAAATAGGTCGGATGTTCCTCGATCTCGCAAAGACGTTCGACGCGGACGCTGCCAAATTCGCAGATCCGGCCGATGTCGTTGCGAAGAAGGTCGACTATCATCGTATTTTCAGCGCGGTCTTTTTCGCTGCTCAGGAGTTCGCTTTTTAGCCTCTCATCCTCATGCGGCGTTGTGCCTCGCGGACGAGTGCCTTTAATGGGTGATGTTCGAATAGTACGTTTTCCGTTCTTGTCGCTGGAGACCTTAAAAAACCGCTCGGGCGACGCCGAGATGACAGTTGAATCTTTTCGACGCATGAATGCCGAAAAAGGCGCAGGGTGATGCTTTCTCAATCGCTGAAAGACCTCTTCCGGCGTCAGCGCGTCGGGAAGTTCTGCGATCAGCTTTTGCGTCAGATTTGTTTGGTAAGTGACGCCGTCGCGGATGCGTTCCCGGATCTCTTCAACGGCTGCAAGGTATTCCGCTCGAGAAAAGTCCGAACGCACCGATATTTCGGGCTCTGTAGGATTGTTGGCGCAATTTGTAGGATCTTCGTTGTAATTCACTGACGGCGAAGTCGTGTTGCTACCGATCACAACTCCCCTTTTCGTTTCATGATCGAACTTTAGGAGCCGTCTAAACTCAGCCATGAACACCAACGGTTCCAACGAAGCATGCCTGCTTTGAATTCCAAGCAATTTAGGCCCGAGGTCATATGAGATAGTGAAAAAGACCGCCTTGCCGCCGGAAACCGCCGCTTCTATTGCGTGCAAGCATGCGTTTGCGTCCGCGTGTGCGGGAACTTCGGTGATACGCACTGGCTCAATGCCCGCCAGCAGCAGTCGAGAATCACCGTGCCGGGAGCTGCAACTGTCCAGAATGCAGACCGGCTCATCAGCGGAGCGATTCAAAATAGAGCTCACGACCAGGTCCGGATCTTTAAGTTCGTGCGTCACGCCAGTGAGTTTAGCATGCCGGCGAGTTTCCATTGAGCGGTGATTTCGCGTAATATGTTCGCGTTTCGTTAGATACAAAAAATGACCAGCGACAACAGTGAAACCAGACACCTGATCCGCGGATTGGGATTGATCGCAGCAGTTTCCGTAATTATCGGGAACGTCATAGGCACCGGAGTCTTCCTAAAGGCTCGCGTGATGACCTGCAACGTCGGCGACCCTAATTGGGTGATCGCGGCGTGGATAGCGGCCGGTCTACTATCACTAGCTGGAGCTCTGACCTATGCCGAATTGACCGCAATGAAGCCGCAAGCGGGCGGGCCTTATGTTTTCATGCGCGACGCATTCGGCAAGATCTGGAGTTTCCTGTTCGGGTGGACGCAGCTGCTGATCATAAGAACGGGCTCGCAGGCAGCAGTTGCTGTGGTTTTTGCTATAGCTTTGAACGACTATCTGGGCGGCGGCCTGAGGCATGTTCTGATCGAAACGACCATCTTCGGCCTGCCATGGACGGTGACCTCGCTAGAGCTCGTCGCGATCATGGTGATCGCGATCTTTACGACGCTCAACTGTTTGTCGGTGTCGGTTAGCGGCTACATAGCAACCGTGCTTACGGGCGTAAAGATCGGCTTGGTAATTTTCGTCGGTTTGGGTACTTTCCTTTGGGTGACGGGCGGAAGTTTTGATCACTTCACAATGAGCAGCGCAGGCGGTGCCTGCGAGGGGGTGGCGGACAGCGTGAAATTCGGCTCGGCAGAATACACATTTTTCGCGGGTTTTGCGGCGGCGATGCTTGGTGCGTTATGGGGATATGATGGCTGGGATAACCTTTCATTCGTTGCAGGCGAAGTAAAGAATCCCGGAAGGAATCTGCCGATCGCGATCATCGGCAGCGTGCTTTTGATCATCGTGTTGTATGTCATTGCGCAGGTTGCATATTTCTATGTCCTTGACCCTGTAGCCGTCGCCTCGGTTTCTGAAACAGGCTCTGTCGGCATGGCGGTTGTGAGCCGCTTTTTCGGCGGCGATCCGCTAACATTTGCGACAGGCGTCGCTGTCGCGATCTTCACGATGGGACTGATGCTCTCGTCGCTTGGAACTCTTCATACTTCGATCCTCAGTAACTCGCGTATCCCGTACGCCATGGCCGAGGACGGTGTGATGTTCAAGTTGTTCTCGAAACTTTCGGTCAATGGCGTTCCGGTGAATGCGGTCATTTTCCAAGGTATTTGGGCCACCGTGCTTGCTCTTTCGGGCTCATTCGATACGCTTACCGACTACGTGATATTCGCCTCGTGGATCTTCTACGCGATGATCACGATGTCGATATTTGTTTTTCGAAAGCGAGAGCCGAACACTGAGCGTCCCTACAAAGCATGGGGTTATCCTGTTGTTCCGGTGATATTCCTTTTGGTTACGGGCTGGCTGCTCGTGAATACGTTGATGACCTCGCCCACGCAGTCAATGATCGGGATCGGATTCATACTACTTGGTTTGCCGGTTTATTTCTTCCTTACGGCAGGGAACAAAAAGGACGAAAAAGCGGAATAATGCAGGACCGACGCAGGGGAACTGAAAGACGAGAAGTTCAGCGGGTCGAGATAGATCTCGACGTTGAATGGGAAACCAGCGCCGGACGGCGGTCTGGGAGCCTGAGCGATATCAGCGAAAAAGGATGCTTCGTGCTTAGTTCCGGCGATGTGACCGACGGCGAGCCCGTGCGGCTTTATCTGCCTCTTGCCGACGGCATGAAAGTAGAATTCAGCGGCATCGTTGCAAATCACGTTGTCGAGATCGGATTTGCGGTGCGATTTGACGCTTTGAATTCTGCTCAGATCGAACTAATGCGTTCTTTGATGGGAAAGGTCGGAGGCTAGTCCGCAAGCTCAACTATCGCCTCGGCTGCTATCTCGCGATCGTCGAAATGAAACTTGTCATTTCCGATTATTTGATAGGTTTCATGGCCTTTGCCGGCGATAATTACGACATCGTCAAGACCCGCAATTGAGACCGCCTTGCGAATTGCTTCGCGGCGGTCTGATATCACTTCGCATTCCGTTCCGACGGGCTCCACGCCCTTTTCAATTTCGCGAATGATGGCCATTGGGTCCTCATTTCGCGGATTGTCGGACGTAATTATCACGAGGTCACTGTTCTCTGCGGCCGCCTTGCCCATCGGAATGCGTTTTGTCCTGTCCCTGTCTCCGCCGCATCCGAAAACGGTTATCACCTTTCCTTTTGTCAGCGGGCGGGCAGTTTGCAGAGTATTCAGCAGGGCGTCGTCCGTATGTGCATAATCGACGACCACTGCCAAACCGCGGTCATTTGGAACCCGTTCGAAACGTCCCGGCGCTCCGACGCACTTGCCTAATCCTACGGCGACCGTGTCCAGTCCGTAACCGAGTTCAAGCGCGGCCGCAGTAGCGGCGAGCATATTGTAAACATGAGGTTTTCCGACGAGCGGCGACGATACATTGATGTCGCCCAACGGCGTTTTCAATATGAATGACGTGCCGCTTGCAAGCGAGACCTCGATATTCTCTGCGGTCAGATCGGCGGAGCAGTTTTGCGAGAAAGCAACTACCTTCTGTCCATTGGAGCGCAGGTCATCCGCCAACTTCGTACCCCATACGTCATCTATATTGATGATGCTCACCGGAGGCGGCGTCCCGAGCCTGCCGTCGAAAAGCTCCTTCTTCGCATCGAAATAATTCTCCATGGTTCCGTGATAGTCCAGATGATCGCGGGTGAGGTTAGTAAAGATCGCTACGCGGAACTGCAAATGATCGCAGCGTCTCAGATGTATCGCCTGCGACGACGCTTCCATAACCGCCATTCCGCAACCCGAATCGACAGCACGACGCAAAAACTTGTTCGTGTCGGAAGCCTCCGGCGTTGTGCGGACAGCCGGCTCACTTGAGTCGCCGATGCGGTATTCGACAGTGGTCAGCATCGCCGGCTTGACGCCTGCGGCTTCCGCCAAAGCAAAACAGAGGTATGTTGTCGTGGTCTTGCCGTTCGTGCCGGTGATCCCGATCAGGTCGATCTGCGAAGATGGTTCCCCATAAGTGACCGAGGCTCCCTTAGCCAAAGCCCGCCGTGCGTCAGCGACCTTCAGCCACGCCCCGGAAAAGCCGTCCGGCGGATCAAATTCCGATATCACGCCTGCCGCTCCGCGACGCATCACGTCGTCGATAAAGCGATGTCCATCTGTCGTTTCGCCTTTGATCGCGACGAATAACGTCCCGTCTTTCGCCTGCCGAGAATCGTGCGTGATGTCCGTTACGGCCGTTTCGCCGTTACCGCTAAGTTCGCCGTTCAATTCCAGCGACACCTCAGAAACTGTGATATTTTGAATATTCGACACAATTGGTTCGTAAAACTGCGATTGAATTATACGACACGCCCGATTTTTTCAACGAACCGAACCTTGGCTTTTTCGTATCTATATCAATAGAGGCGTAAGAAAATGACCCTATTCAAGATAATCCTCGCATTGTTAGTGATCGCAATCGTCGGTGTCGGTGCGTTTTGGCTGCTCGGCTTTTTGTCCTCGATGTTGTCATACGTTTTCTGGATCGCGTTGATAGGCGGCGCGGCATACGTCGGATATCGTCTTTTTGTCGGAGTGGAAAGGGCTTTGCTCGGCGACGATCCCCGCGGTTCTATATCCGATGGCGACATCAGAATGACCTGGGACGACGAGGAACGCAAATACCTACACAAATGAACGGCGAATTGATAATTCCGGCGGCCTGATGCTAACATCTTCCTTCCCGGCCGACATCATCGGCCGTTCGTGCCGAGGTGGCGAAATTGGTAGACGCACTAGACTTAGGATCTAGCGGGTAAAACCGTGCGAGTTCGAGTCTCGCCCTCGGCACCACAACTTTTATCCCAACGGACTGACAACGAGTTTCCGCTCTGATATCCTTTTGCATAGATGAAGACCGAGTTAAAGGAGATATCTCCGACACAAAGGGAACTGAAGATCGAGATCGACGCAGATGTCGTCAAGGCTTCATATAGCAGGGTTAGCCGGAAATACGCTCAAAAGGCGAATATTCCCGGCTTCCGAAAGGGTTTTGCACCTGTTGATGTTGTAAAGCTTCGATTCGCTGAAGAGATCAAGAACGATGTTCTGCAGGACGTAATACCTGCACAGGTCACCGAAGCGATCAGGGAACATGATCTGCAGCCGCTCACAGAGCCGCAGCTGCATTTGGAAGATCACGAGAACGTCAAAGTTAACGGATCGGAAAATGTAAAGCTGCATGTTCACCTCGAGGTAATGCCGGAAATTCCGACGCCTAATTATAAGGGCATCGAACTGGTCCGCAGGGTAAAACCTGTCGAACAGGGCGAGATCGAGGATCTGATCGCGAATCGACTGCAGAAAGAAGCAACACTGATCCCGGTCGAGGACCGTGCGTCAGCGATCGGCGATACGATGATCGTTGACCTTGAAGGGCGTTTTGATGATAATCCCGATGCAGATCCGATCCAGGCAAATGATCTCGATATCACGCTTGGTGACGAGGTAATCGAAAGCTCATTTACGGATAATCTCGTCGACCTGAACGTCGAAGACGAAAAAGAGTTCTCGGTTTCGTATCCGGAGACCTTCTCGTCAGCGGACCTCGCCGGAAAAACGCTGCATTACAAGGCCAAAGTTAAGTCGATCGGGCGATCTGAAGTGCCTGAGCTCGACGACGACTGGGCGAAAAGCCTTGACGAAGGCTACGAATCACTTTCCGATCTGCGTGAGAAGCTCCGCAAAGACCTTGAAGCCTATGCGAAAACAGACGCTGATGCCCGTGTTCGCAATAATGCCATAGCAAAGCTGATCGAGGAGAATTCCTTCGAGGTCCCAAATTCACTGATCGAAAACCAGGCTCGCAATCTCTTGAACAATTTCGCACAAGACCTGCAGCAGCGGGGCGTTGACCTTAACAACGTCGAGAACGAGTTCATCCAAATGGCATACGGAAATATGCGCATGCAGGCAGAACGCGACGTTATGGGAGCGTTATTGCTCGAAAAGGTCGCAGAACTCGAGAAGGTGGAGGTCGGCGAAGAAGAAGTGAATGAGGAGATCGAGCGGTTGGCGGAATATTACCGCATGCCCGCAGAAGATATCCGCAAGTCGCTCAATCAGAACGGCGGTCTCGATAATATTCGCAATAATCTGAAAACGCGGAAGTCGATCGAGGCGGTGATCGACCACGCCAAGGTCACCGATGGTGACTGGATCGACGAAACCGCCCAGCCGGTCGTTGAAGAGGAGAAACCGAAGAAAAAGGCTGCAAAAGGGAAGAAAAGTGAAAAAGGTGAGAAAGTGAAAGAGTGAAAAAGGGAAAGGGGAAAGGCAAAAGGCAAAAAAGCCGGAAACTGAAACTCCGATTCCCAAAGCTTAGAGGTATGGACAGGCATAAGTATAGTGCTTGTAATAGTATAGAGTTCATTAGTTAAACCACATTCGAGAAAGCGAGAAGAGATTATGGCATTAGTTCCAATGGTGGTCGAACAGACCTCACGCGGTGAGAGGGCATTCGACATTTATTCACGGCTTCTGAAAGACAGCATCATCTTCATCGGTACTCCGATAGATGACACTATCGCGAACCTGATCGTCGCTCAGCTTTTGTTCCTAGAGGCTGAAGACCCGGAACGCGACATTAACCTCTATATAAACAGTCCGGGCGGATCAATTACCGCCGGAATGGCGATATACGACACGATGCAGTTCATCAAGAACGATGTTACGACGATCTGTGTCGGACAATGTGCGTCTATGGGAGCGTTGCTGCTCACCGCCGGCACAAAAGGTAAGCGTTTTGCATTGCCGCATTCGAGAATTCTGATCCACCAGCCGTCAGGCGGAGCTCAGGGACAGGCTACAGATGTCCGCATCATGGCAGAAGAGATCCTTCGTATGAGGAAGATGACCTCGGAATTGATCGCCCATCACTCGGGGCAGTCATTTGACAAGGTTGAGGTCGACGTCGAACGCGACCGTATCCTCGACCCGCATCAGGCCAAAGAATATGGCCTGATCGACGAAGTGATCGAACACAGAGACAAACAAAAATAGTTGACAGGTTGTAGTTGAAAGTTGATAGTAAAAGGGTTCGCGGAACGTTGCCGCGGTCTAGATCGTCGCTACTTTCAACTATCAGCTATCAACTTTCCACCAGAATACCCTATGCCCCAATTTGGCCATCCGGATGAAATTCTTTCGTGCTCGTTCTGCGGTAAGTCGCAGAACGATGTCCGCAAGCTGATCGCGGGCCCGGGCGTTTATATCTGCAATGAGTGCATTGACATCTGCAACGAGATCATCGTTGACGATGAGCGGACGGTGCCGAGCAGCGGAGCTGCGAAGCTGCCAAAGCCTGCTGAGATAAAGGCGTTTCTGGATGATTATGTGGTCGGGCAGGAAGAATCGAAAAAGCGTCTTTCGGTGGCTGTGTATCAGCACTACAAACGTCTTGAGCTTGCCAAGCGAAAGAACGACGTAGAACTGCAGAAATCGAATATTCTGTTGATCGGCCCTACCGGAACGGGAAAAACGCTACTTGCTCAGACGCTTGCCAGGTACCTGAGCGTTCCATTCTGCATTGTTGATGCGACGAGCCTTACAGAGGCGGGCTATGTGGGCGAGGACGTCGAGACGATACTATTAAGACTGCTGCAAGCTGCTGAAGGCGACATCGAAAAGGCACAGCAGGGAATCATTTATATCGACGAGATCGATAAGATCTGCCGCAAGGACGACAGTCCCTCGATAACCCGCGACGTTTCGGGCGAAGGCGTGCAGCAGGCACTTTTGAAGATCCTGGAAGGCACCGTTGCGAACATTCCGGCAGGCGGCGGCCGCAAGCATCCGCAGCAGGATTTTCAGCAGCTTGATACCACGAATATCCTTTTCATTTGCGGCGGGGCGTTCATCGGACTTGAAAAGGTCGTCGAAAAGCGGTTCCGAAGCCGCTCACTCGGTTTTCAGGGCGAGGTCCGCAGCAAGAAGCAACGGCATGAAGAATCCATCGGCAAGCTCGAACCCGAAGACTTGATCCACTACGGCCTCATACCGGAATTCGTGGGTCGCCTGCCAGTTATCGGCACACTCAGTGAACTCGACGAAACCGCACTTGTGCGTATACTGACAGAGCCCAAAAACTCGCTTATCAGGCAGTATCAGCGGAAATTTGAGTTCGACAATGTTTCGCTCAAGTTCACAGATGCCGCAATCTCTGCCATTGCTAAAGAGGCTCACAAACGCAAGGTCGGGGCCCGCGGGCTGATGATGATCCTTGAGGAGCTTTTGCTCGAGACCATGTATCACGTGCCCGGCGAAAACTCCGTCAAAGAGATCGTCATTACACCGGAAATGGTCGAGAAAAAGGTTCCTGTTTTCGAGGTAATGACCCGCAGCGAAGAAGCGGCTTAGCATTCAAAAACATCAATAATTAACCCGCCCGTTCAATGTGACCGAATATTGAAATCACGGCGGGTTTGGTTATTTACTGGGTCGAGATCGATATTTCGCAAAATCGTGCTGTAGGGGCAGTTTTTCTTTGCAATTCGCCCTGCGATTTGAGTAAATAGGATTGTTCTTTCAACACCAGGACCTGTTTCGGCTTAGCGTTTGCCGTGAGAGCCGCCGTTTTTTATGCAGGAATTTTCAGATCAAATGCCGTCGGATATTGAACTTTTTCCGATGGTCCCAATTCGCGACGTTGTCATCTTTCCTTTCTCAAAGGTGGCGTTCAAGATAGGACGGGCTGCGTCGGTGATGGCGTTGGAGCGTGCGATGGCCGGCGAGCGGCACATCTTTCTCGCGACACAGCACGACGCAACAATTGACGAGCCCGCAGCAGAACAGGTGTTTGAAGTCGGGACCATCGGGCGCATCGTTCAGGCGCAGCGGTTGGACAATGGCCAAATAAAGGTTGTCGTAGAAGGGCGCTCCCGCGGATTCGCTAACCGTATCCTAAAGGACGAAAACGGGATGTTTCATGCCTATGTGCGGCGGCTTGCCTCGACCGAAGAGTCCGGTTACCGCACTGACGGCCTTCTGCAAAAGATCCACTCGTTGATCGAGAATCTGATGCGAATGTCGGCCGATTCGTACACTGACGCATTGGCGAACGCGGTCAGAGGAACTACGTCCGGACAAATTGCCGACTCGATCTCGTCGCAGCTAAAAATAAACGTTGCAGATAAACAACTGCTCCTGGAAACGACGTCTGTTCCTGAACGCCTTTCGCTCGTCATCGAGTTTCTAGAGGCCGAAGTTGAGAAACGCAACCTCGACAGAGATATCCACGCCCGCACAAAGAAGGCGATGGACAAACATCAGCGTGAGTATTATCTCAACGAACAGATAAAGGCCATTCATCAGGAGCTTGGCCGAAAGGACGAAAAGGCCGAACTCGAGGAACTGAAACAGAAAGTTCTCGATTCGGGAATGACCGACGAGGCACGCGAAAAGGCTCTGCAGGAGTTTCAACGACTCGAGGCCATGCCGCCGATGTCCGCGGAAAGCACGGTTTCGAGGACATTCTTGGATTGGCTGATAAACGTTCCGTGGAAAGAACGTTCTGAAGAACTCGAAGACCTGAACGAAGCCGAAAACATTCTGGACGAGGACCACTACGGTCTGGATAAGATAAAGGAACGTATCCTCGAATTCCTCGCAGTGCGTCAGCTTGTCAAGAATCCAAAAGGTACGATTCTCTGTTTCGTCGGTGCGCCGGGCGTCGGAAAAACAAGCCTGGGCAAATCAATTGCACGTGCGACGGGGCGAAAGTTCGTACGGCTCGCCCTTGGCGGAGTCCATGACGAAGCGGAGATACGCGGCCATAGACGAACGTACATCGGCTCTATGCCGGGACAGATAATCCAACTGATGAAGCGAGCGGGAACGACAAATCCCGTGATGCTGCTCGATGAGGTTGATAAACTCGGCCGCGATTACCGCGGCGATCCGAGCTCGGCCCTTCTTGAGGTGCTGGACCCGGAGCAGAATACTACGTTCAGGGATCATTACCTGGACGTGGACTATGACCTGTCGCACGTGTTTTTTATTGCGACCGCAAATGTACTGCACACGATACCGCCGCCGCTGCTGGATCGTCTGGAAATTCTCCACCTGTCCGGTTATACGGAAAGAGAAAAGCTTGAGATCGCAAAACGCCATCTTGTGCCGAAACAATGCGAGAACACCGGCGTTGCAGCTGACCGCGTCAGTTTTACTGATGAAGGCATTCTCGAGCTAGTGCGTCATTACACCCGCGAAGCAGGTGTGCGCAATTTGGAACGCGAGATAGGCTCGTGTCTCAGAAAGATAGCTCGTCAACTGATCAAGGTCGAGGATCGCGATAATTTCCGAGTTGTCATCGATCCCGAAAAAGTAAATGAACTGCTCGGTGCCATTAGATTCCGAAAACAGGACGTTGCGAGGGCCAGCGAGATAGGGCTTGTTAACGGCCTTGCATGGACGGAAGCCGGGGGCGACGTTCTGCAGGTCGAGGCAACTCTCGTAAAAGGTAAGGGTGAGATCACTCTGACAGGGAAGCTGGGCGAGGTGATGCAGGAATCGGCAAAAGCGGCGCTTACGTGCGTGCGAACCCGTGCGGAGAAGCTCGGTCTCGACCCTGTCGATTTCAAAGAAAAGGATCTGCATATACACGTGCCCGAGGGTGCTATTCCAAAGGACGGCCCGAGTGCGGGCATCACGATCGCAACCGCGATGGTCTCGGTGATGACCGGCCAGCCTGTCCGTTTCGATGTCGCAATGACGGGTGAGATAACGCTTCGCGGCAAGGTGCTGCCGATCGGCGGTGTGAAGGAGAAGCTGCTCGCGGCCCATCGCTACGGGCTCAAAACCATAATTCTGTCACGCGAAAATCAAAAAGATCTTGCGGATATTCCCGACGAGGTTCGCGACGACCTGGCGATACATCTTGTTGATTCATTTGATGAGGTTCTCGAACTTGCTCTTGAAAAGCAGGTGGCGACCGATGCTTCCGCCTCTGCTGCGGTTTGGAACGCGGACACTGCCGGGACCCAAGCGGCTTCGCCGGTCGAATAGCCGGCCGCAGATCCGGCGAACGCGATGAGAATTTCAAACGTCAGATTCATCAAGAGTGCGTTCAAAGCCGCTGACCACATCCGAGATGGAAAGCCGGAGATCGCTTTCCTCGGCAGATCGAATGTCGGCAAATCGTCGTTGATAAACTCGCTCTTGCAGAGAAAAGGCCTCGCGAAAACTTCTAACACGCCCGGACGCACACAGGCGATCAATTATTTTGAGGTGAACGATAGTTTTTATTTCGTCGATCTGCCCGGTTATGGCTACGCAAAGGTTTCAAAGACGATGAGGCAGGATTGGGGGAAAATGGCGGAAAGCTATCTTTCTGACAGCGATTCGCTGGTTTTGAACATCCAACTGATAGATTCGCGTCACGGTCCTACACCACTCGATCTGCAGCTTTTCGAATGGCTTCGTGATAACGACAAGCCGAATCTTGTTGTTGCTACAAAGGCGGACAAGATAAGCCGCAATGAACTGACGACCAATTTAGCCGCCGCAAGAAAGGCGATGCCGGACGCTAACATCATCGCCTATTCATCCAAGACAGGCACGGGCAGAGATGACATTTGGAGTCATATAGAAAACAGTATTGCACAATGGAAAAAATAGAGTTGCATTTTGCCGGTGTATGTAGTAGAAATAAGGCTTCCCGTTAAGTTTTGGGATTCCTTGTGAGTTCTCGAGCTTTTTTCGCTTGGTATAACTTCAAACTACCCGTACGGTATCTCCGTAGAAATTAATTTTGAAACTCATTAAGCGCAGCGTGGCGCATCAGACAATTTAAATTCCTCAATCAATTCTCCGCTGCGAACGGCAGCGCACCATCACAATCTAAACACTCATGGCAACCAGAACCACACAGTCAAGAAGGCCCAAGGCCGATAAGGCAAATGGCCAGGAAATGGAAGAGCTCGAAAACGGCATGGAATCCGAGGATGTGGAGAACGCCGAAGAGACCTCAACCAAGTCGGAAAGGACCGCTTCAGGCGACGGCGTGCTCAACCTCGCCGGTCTGAAAGACATGTCGATCAGCGAACTCACCCATCTCGCCAAGGAAATGGGCATCGAGAACGCGACCGGGCTTCGCAAGCAGGAACTCATATTCAAGATCCTCGCCGATCAAACGGAAAAGAGCGGGCTCATTTTTTCGGAGGGCGTTTTGGAGACGCTGCCGGACGGTTTCGGTTTCCTACGAGCTCCTGAATACAACTATTTGCCTGGTCCCGATGACATTTACGTCAGCCCATCGCAGATCCGCAAATTTGATCTGAGGACGGGCGACACCGTCTCGGGACAGATCCGTCCGCCAAAAGAAGGCGAGCGGTATTTTGCCCTTATCAAGGTCGAGGCCATCAATTTTGAGGCTCCGGAACAATCGCGAGAGAAGGTATTCTTCGACAATTTGACGCCGCTCTATCCTGACGAACAGCTGATAATGGAGACGACGCCGGACAATGTGTCGGCTCGTGTGATCGACCTCGTAACGCCGATCGGGAAGGGACAGCGTGCATTGATCGTCGCTCCGCCGAGAACCGGTAAGACGATGCTTTTGCAGACCATCGCCAACTCCATAACTGAGAATCATCCTGAGGTTACGCTGATCGTACTGCTGATCGACGAACGGCCTGAAGAGGTCACGGACATGCAGCGTTCGGTCCGAGGCGAAGTTATCTCATCGACATTTGATGAGCCTCCGACCCGTCACGTACAGGTTGCGGATATGGTCATCGAGAAGGCAAAGCGCTTGGTCGAGCACAAGCGCGACGTAGTTATACTGCTTGACTCGATCACGCGTCTTGCACGCGCCCATAATGCCGTCGTGCCGCCATCAGGCAAGATCCTTTCAGGCGGTATCGATTCGAATGCACTGCAGAGGCCAAAGCGTTTCTTTGGTGCGGCCCGAAATATCGAGGAAGGCGGCTCACTGACCATTATCGCGACCGCTCTTATCGACACGGGTTCGCGTATGGACGACGTCATTTTCGAAGAGTTCAAAGGAACCGGCAACAGCGAGATCCATCTCGATCGTAAGCTTTCAGACAAACGCCTGTTTCCGTCGATCGATCTGCAGCGTTCAGGCACCCGTAAGGAAGAACTCCTCATCGATAAAGAAAATCTCAATCGCATCTGGGTCATGCGGCGTGTTCTTAACCCGCTGTCGCCGGTCGAGCAAATGGAAGTAGTGCTCGAACGTCTCGGCAAGACCAAGAAGAATGCCGAATTCCTTGCGTCGATGCAGTCTTAGCAATTGCACAATTCAGAATGCACAATGCACAATTGAGATCTCGATTTCAATTGTGCATTAAGCATTGTGCACTCATCACGTTCTATGCGCGTAGCCGTAATTTCAGCTGAAGCAGTCCCATATTCCAAGACCGGCGGACTTGGCGATGTTGCGGGAGCACTGCCAAAGGCTCTGAAGCAGATCGGCGTAGACGCGTTCCTGATCACTCCCTGTTATTGGCAGACAAAGGGCGAGTATCTTTGGCATGTCGCCATTGACGACCTGTGGCTGACCTGGCGGGGACGTCCGTATCACGCAAAAGCTTTCTACAGCGAAGCAAATGGTTCGCCAACGTTCCTTATTGACGCTCCATCGATGTTCCACCGCGATTCGATCTACGGTTATACCGAAGACTATGAGCGGTTCGCGTTTTTCAACCACGCTGCCTTGGAGCTGATAAAACGTCTTGGCGCTCCGCCCGACATAGTTCATTTGAATGACTGGCATTGCGGTTTTGCGGCAGTCGAGCTGGCTTCAGCTAGGCGGAGTGATCCTTATTGGCGGCGGACCCGAAGCGTTTTTTCCATACACAATATGGCCTATCAGGGAGGTTTTGGTTTGGGGGAATTGCCTGCTTTAGGTTTTACTTCAAGTTTCGCGAGAAGTGCCTTTAGTTTCAACGGATACGCCTCTGCTATGAAGGCGGGACTTGAAGTGACCGACACGCTTTCAACCGTATCGAACCGCTACGCTCACGAGATACAGACCGAAGAATTTGGGCATGGATTGGAGTGGTTAACGCGTCGCAGAGCAGACAGGCTGATCGGGATCACGAACGGCGTGGATTTTGACGTCTGGGACCCGGCGTCCGATCCCGAAATTGCCGTGAAATTCAACATCAATGACCTCAGCGGCAAGGCCGAATGCAAGCGCGATCTTTTGGAGCGGTTCTCGCTTCCCGTGGAACTCGAAAGGCCGATCTACGCAAGCGTAACGCGGCTGACCTCCCAAAAAGGTGTAGAGCTGATACGTCAGGGAGCGGCTGATATTTTGGCCGCGGGCGGGTTTTTCATTGCCCTCGGTTCCGGCGAAAAGGACTCTGAAAAATTCCTGCAAGCGTTACGAGACTACGCACCTTCGCGCGTAGGGGTGTATATCGGCTACAATGAATCCCTGGCACACGTGATCGAGGCAGGAGCAGACATCTTTTTGATGCCGTCCAAATTCGAGCCCTGCGGACTGAATCAGATGTACAGCCTGCGTTACGGCACTGTTCCGATCGTTCGGGCAGTGGGCGGACTCGACGATACAGTAGAGAATTGGAACGCCGTGACAGAAACTGGAAACGGCTTCAAATTCGGGCCGTATCGGGCTGATAAATTGCTCGAAAAGATCTACGAGGCCCGCTTTGCCTACGAGGACAAGGCAGCGTGGGCCAAGATCCGGCGAAACGGCATGTCGATAGACAATTCGTGGGAAAATGCTGCGGGTAAATATGTGGGCCTTTATAACTGGACCATCGGTTAAAATCATCTGCGGTAGCGGGTGTTTCAGGCAAACAGTTTAAATATCAAATATTTAACCAGAACCACCCACTGCCACAGGTGGCTCAGATAAACATGATAATCGTAATAATTGGTGCCCAGTGGGGCGATGAGGGAAAGGGGAAGGTGGTCGATCTGCTCGCCGATCGTTTTGACGTTGTATCGCGTTATCAGGGCGGCCACAATGCGGGCCATAGCGTATACGTCGGCGATAAAGCGTTTGTATTAAGGCTATTGCCGTCGGGCATCATCCATCCGGACAAGATTTGTGTGCTGGGCAATGGCATGGTCATCGACCCGAAAGCGTTTTTCGAAGAGGTCGATCAGATCGAGGAAAAAGGCGTTTCCGTTTCGCCCGACCGTTTAAAGGTCTCGTCGCGTGCGCATCTGATAATGCCATATCACCGTGCGCTCGACCACACTTCGGAAGAGCGGCTCGGTAATGAAAAGATCGGCACCACGCTCCGCGGTATAGGGCCGGCGTATGAGGATAAGGCCGGACGGCGGGGAATTCGCGTAGCTGATGCGATGGACCCGGAATTGTTGAAACTCCGCGTCGAGCGAAATCTCGAAGAAGCGAACCGCATCATTGTGCTTTACGGCCATCAGCCGCTGCGGGCCGACGAGATACTCGAAGAGATCTCACCGCTCGTAGAACGCCTAAGGCCTTTTGTATGCGAAACTTCGCACTTTCTTGCTGAGGCCCGCAAAGCCAACAAGAAGGTTCTTCTCGAGGGAGCTCAGGCGACTCTGCTCGACGTCGATCACGGCACCTATCCTTTCGTTACGTCCTCAAATCCGACTGCCGGCGGAGCATCGGTCGGAGCGGGAATACCGCCGCATCACATTACGGGAGTTCTTGGCATCGTTCGCACCTACGCTACTCGCGTCGGTGAAGGACCGTTCCCGACCGAAATGCTTGATTCCGAAGAAGAGATGGCGAACCTGATCCGTGAACGCGGCAACGAATACGGCTCGGTAACAAAACGTCCGCGGCGATGCGGATGGTTTGACGCGGTGGCGACAAAGTACGCTGCAGAGCTTAACGGATTTGATTCTATTGCTCTCACTAAACTCGACGTGCTTGACGCACTGGAAAAAATAAAGGTTTGCGTCGGTTATCAGATGAACGGCGAGCGAATTGATACGCTTCCTGCCGTTGCAAGCGAACTTCGCCAGATCGAGCCCGTCTATGAAACTCTGCCCGGCTGGATGACGGATACTGTTGGCACAACGGAGTTTTCTGAGCTGCCTGAAAAGGCACGCGATTATGTCAGATTTCTTTCGGAAAAGGTGGGCGTCGAGATCGGATTGATATCCACAGGTCCCGAACGCGACCAGACTATCATTATCGGCGACTCGACGATGGAGTCGTGGTTCAGCAGTAATTGAGGCCGGGAAAACTTGCCAAAAAAAACTCTGCTGTGTAAACTTCTTAATTCAGCTTGTCGAGCCTTTGCAACGGAGCAGGCAAGCAATATGGTCCGATAGCTCAGTCGGTAGAGCAAATGGCTTTTAACCATTGGGTCCCAGGTTCGAGTCCTGGTCGGATCACCAAGCTTATCAACAAGTTAAGGCATCCATTACGGATGCCTTTTCTTTTCATCTAACTATTATCTAACTATTCCAAGTATATTTCATTTTAAATCTTTTTCCGTCTGGAGCGAGGTTTTAGGCCTCCCACCTCTCTCAACTCATAGTAAACAAGGCGCGAGCCATCACGTTGCAAAGCGTTCAACTTTCCATTTGCAACTCGGTTTCTCGCGGTATCGTCAGTGACTCCCATGGCTTGGCAGGCATCTTTTTGTTTGACTGCAATGATCGACATTAGCGGACCAAAACGGGTTTCAAATTCAGAGTCGATGAATTTTCTTAATTTTTCAAAGAACTCATCCTCAGGCATTACAACTACTTGGTTCTGGATCTTGGTGAAAGTCATGGCGGTGAATCAGTCCGCAATTCTTATGCCGATTGCATCTTGTCCTTAAACAGGTAATAGGTTCAAGCAAAGGAAACAGTTTGGCAAATTTATGCACCAGTGCTCGTTGCAATGGTTTATTTTTGCACTATCCTAAGGACTTTCAGGCTTATTAATGAATCAGCGGTAGTCGCCAAGTAAAGTGAAATCCGCCCAGTAGTATGGTTCGTGCATATTACCGGATTTGTTTCTGATCAGGTCTATCGATGCTTTTTGCAGGGCTACACCTGCGGGGAATCCCTGCCGATAGTACCCGTAAAATGATTTTGTGAAAGTCCCAGTGAATTTGTCGTTCGCCTCCCACTGTGCTGAAATTACGGTCGTGGCCCCAGCGCCCATCGCTCCCCAGGCAAGGCTAACGAGGCCTTCGCCGTTTAGCACATTGTTCGTGTCGCACGAAGCCAGAAATACGAGACTGCCTTTCTTGAAGCTAAGACCTAGAAGATCGTTGACCGTAACGCGGCCATCGTGGGATCCGGCCGCTCGGAAGGCAAGGAAGGATTCAAGCGGTTGTTCACCATCGACCTGAGCATGCATTGAAAGATGAATAATGTCAGCGTTACCCGAATGCCGTCGAAGATCAGCCGCGGTAGCAGCAAGGTTAGGCGATCCGTAGAGACCAGCTACGCTAAACGCTTCGGAATCTGCGAACCGCAGCTTGAGATCGTTGAACGAGGAATTAGAGAATGCTCTAATAGTTCGTCTGTTCGGCTTTGGTTGGCTCAGGTTCTCGAGCAATAGCGAAACCGAAGGCGAAAAACTGACGAGCTTCTCCTCAATGAGGTAACGTTCCCCATCGGGACTTAAGGCTTGAAATGGAAGTTTCCAGAGATGTTTGTCCGGGATGATGACGAGATGCTTTGAGGTGAGAGCAAGCGGTTTCAAAAGTTTGTCATAAAGTTCCTTGCCGTCTCTTTTGAAGAATATTGAGTTCTTTATCTTTTTGTGAGCTTCCTCAACATCCTTCGCTAGTTCGACCTCAGTGACTGAAACTTCAACCGATCTCACTGACATTCCTTTTTCCCATACAAACGCACTGAGCCGTCCGTCAAGTGCAAAGGAGTATGAAACAATTGCCACATTTTCGAGGTCCGGAATCTGATCTAACTTGGCAAGGTCAACCTTGGCTAAAGCTAGCCGAGGGAGCGCCATCGTGACCGATTGCTCAAATTCCTCGAGTTTCCCGTAAGCAGAGGTAGTACGTACAAACTCCGCAGAAAGCTCGCCCGCGCGGCGCCGTAGCTCCGGCGACAATCCCGGCCGGGGTCGGCTGATCGCACCATCTATCCGGTCCCTTAGGATTCTGCCTTTCAGATAGTCACTTGACTGTAGTGCCAGTTGCGGTTGTTCGGAATGGATTTGAGTGAGGAGGCGATAGGCGGTATGAAAGGTATCAGCCAGGCCTAATGACAGGGCGCCATTTTCTGAGGCTCGAATCTCTTCGATCAGACTGATCGCTTTTTCCAAGTACTCAAGACACTCTCGCTTCCGGTTTGTATGGAAGTACGCCGTCGCAAGCGATAAATATACCTGGGGCAAGTCCTCTCGAAAATTACTCTTGACGATCAAATCGAGCAATTCTTTACTCAGTCCGATGACGGTCTGCCAGTCTCGGGAATACTCCGCGATTATTATCTTCCAGTTTGAAATCAAAAACTTGGAGGTCTTCTCGATCTTCTCAAGCTCCCTGAAGGTCCGGTCGGACGCTTCCTGTCGTCCTTCAAATGCGTGAACAACAGCTTCACCCACCAGACGTTCCTGCAAGTACCCATCATCGGAGTCCAGATCTGTCAAACGCCGATGGTATTCCTTTGCCTTAATAATCTCGTGGCGATAAAGGGCGTCCAAAAGGAGCGACGACAAGAAATCTCGAGCTTGTCGACGACCTTTACTATTTAACGAGGCGCTCAGGCCTTTTTCATATACAGCTAAGGACCGGTGATTTTGTCCGGTGGCGTTGAGAGCCGAAGCATACTCGAAGAGTGCCTGCCGAAACCTGCTTTTATGAACGGTTCGTTCGGATGCGTCCACCAAGATGCGGAAGTAGTCCAGGCTTTTTGAGTAGTTCAGTTTCGCTGACCAGGCGAGGGCCAGAAATCTGTAGGTGTCAAGCTTTCCTTCAGAGACAGGCTGGTTTTCGAAAAGCCTTTCGGCCTTCTCGAGCCACAATATTGCCGAAATATCGTAGCCGGCCTTAAAAAAAGCTCGCCCGACGCCTAAGTTGTATCCGGCCTGGATTTCGCGGTCGAGTGGCGCTAGCTGTAGGGCCTTGTTGAGTTCCTCGATCGACTGCGGAATTTTCTTTTCGGATCGATACGATTCGGCGAGCGTTAGATGCGTTAGCGCGAAAAGACGAGGCGGTGCCGAGCTCTCCCGCAAATATTCGAAGGTTCTATTCGCAGTGGCCTCGACTTCTGCATAGCGAGCCAGCGCGATCAGGGCCTTCGCTTTCGTGTCGTAACTTAAAAAGACCCGCTCGAGATCGTCTTTTTTTTCATAGTCGGCAGCATCGACCTGAGCAGTTTCGATAGCATCCTCCCAACCGCCATCCCAAAGGGCTAGTTGAGCTTTTGTCAATCCAGTCTGACCAAAGGCCGCCGTTATGAAGAATAAGTAGAGTAACAAGCCGGTCTCCATAAACCGGCCTGTCGTCGGGAAAACCTTGGAATACATGGCTTAGCTCGCAGGTGGACGGCAATCGGGGCCACCGGGTCTGCAGCCGCCACATGTCCGAACCGGGCAATTGTCGTCATCTGTGCCGCTAAGAAAGAACGAAACGGCCGCGCTAACCGCTAGGTCGAAGATTGAGACATAGCCACTTCCGACTGGGCCTCCGGCAAACACATTTCCAACCAGTGTTGCAGATAATATCGTTACAAGAATGACTGATCGTAGTTTTTTCATTCATTTTCTCCTTTGTTCGATTTGAGTTTTCAGGAATTTATAAACCGAGGCAAATACATAACGTCCACCGAAACCGTGACCGTCCTCGGTGGAACAGATATACCAGACTTCCGTGTTTTGTTTTTGCAGCTGACTTTTCAGGTCGACTACATCGGCCTCGGGAGTTCGTCCATCCCGTTGCCCTCTCGTTAACAGTAGGGGAATTTTGTTCCACCGGTCCGCATTGTTTAGGGGCGACAACGCATCTAGTTTGACCATTAAGGCTTCATTTTTTGGATCTCCGTATTCAATCTTCGCAAAATCGTCGACCCAGCTTTGGGAAAGGTACCCCCTAATGGAAACGATTGGGGATTCGGCGATCACGGCTTTCACCCTCGAGGGTTCATTCAAAGCTGCTGACAGAACGACAAATCCGCCATAGCTTTCACCTATCAAGTAGATCTGGTCCGGATCGAGATCTTCCTGCTTTTCCACCCAATCGAGGAGCGCCCGTATATCTTTAACCGCATGCTCCCGCTTTTCGCGATCGTCGGCGTTCATGAACTCGCTGCCGAACCCTGAAGATCCGCGGATATTCGTGTGAATGATCGCGATCCCGAGTTGCGCCGCGAGTATGGTGTCGTTGGAGTTGAAGACCGGCCTATCGAGAAGTTGAGGTCCCCCGTGGACTCGAATGAGAACCGGCAGGCGTCGCCCGTTTGTACGAGGTCGGACTATGTATCCGGAAATCTCCTTCTTGTCGAACGAATTCCACTTGATGATTTCTGGCGGATGTACCTTACCCTCCAGTGCTTCAGGCAGTCGTTCTTTTGTCCAGTCGGTCACAGCTCCGGTTTCTAAATTAAATGACTGGATCGAGGCAGGCTTACCGTTGTTCTCGATCGTGTAGACCACTTCCCGGTTACCCAACCATCGCGTGTTCCATATGACGAATGATCCTTTGATGAACGGCGGGATTTCCTTCCCTACGCGGCCCTTCTTGAACTTGAATATTCTCAGATGGTCAATACCATCGCGGGTTTCCTGAACCAGCAGGTTGTCAGACCCCGGCGAGACTTTGAAATCATGTATTGAAGCTAAGTCACTAGGAAGCTTTAATGCTTTCGCTCGGCGGCTCTTAAGTTCGAACGCAACAATGCAAGTTTGCCTCTTACAAAGGTCATTTCCGTCGGAACTGTAAACGACATACCCGCCGGCGAGGCCTCCTTTTGACGAGTTGCCCTTATCTTCTACCGTGGATAAGCCAGTGGTCGCGAATTCGAACAAATAAAGAGATTGGTTCGAGGACGATTTCCAATGTTTCAGTAGGATTTGCTTTTCATCCGCGTCGAGGACGTACCATATCCCATTGAGAACGACTTTGAAACACGTCTCAGTTAAAGAGACGGACTGACATAGTTTACTCACCTTCGATTCGTAATCTATCTTCGTGTAATAAATATATTCGCCTGTCTTACTCCATACAGCTGACTCGATGGACTCGTCTTTGCCGGTCAACGTCGCCGCTTTCTTGGTAATGCGGTCGTGGAGATCATAAAGGTAAAGTTGAAAATTGTCGGGGTCTTCGTGGTCTGACGTGAATATAAAGGACCGACCGTCAGGACTGACCCGAACCGAGTTGGGGACTCCTTTCTCGGTAAGCTTTGCAGGTTTCGAGAGCGGCGACTCCAGCAGATTGATATTGTACGTTTCGTCCGTGACCAATAGTCGTCGATTCTTCTGATCGACATCCCAGATCAGGTTGCTCCTGATTTCCGATGGCTCATAAAAGAGCTTGCTCACTTCAGAATTCAGGATCGTCGGCACGCCTTCAACTCGGTATGATTCAGGCACGGGAAATAGATCTTTGTCCTGCGCCGCCAACGGAGAAACGCATACGAGGCCGAGGAGAATCAAATTTAGCGTTCTGACTGTGAATTTCATTCTTGTCCTTCTCCGTGCAAGCTGAAATAGCTCTCGTTGCCTATTGATTTCCGGAGCAACGAGTCACCGATCGTTGTCGTTTGCCCGCCCCCCTTTTTTGAATCGATCGGATATCCTCGGACGTAAACTTTTGAGAATCCGCCGCTATGACCAGACCATTTTCGAGCGTGACAACCACCTTCCATTTATACGATCTCTTTGGATCCAGTTGCTTCTTCAACAGGTATGACGTAGAGTTCTCCGTTTCGAATTCATCGATTAGGATCTCTTCGTCGTCCGAAATATAGAGGTGATATTTCACGGCATTCGGAACACGTTGCCACCGCAGTACCAGGTCCGGTTCAACATACTCGAGCGCCATGCCGAGCGTGCTCTCTGTCCCACATTTCGATATCTCACCTCGGGTTCGGGAGACAGCATCACTACGGAGCCTCGCCGGAGCCCCTCGGTTATCGCTGGAACTTTTCGAGGTCTGCTTCACACGACGCCTTGGCGATCGCCGGTCTGTTAAGACTCGATCTGGCGGCTGATCGTTACGGTTGGTTACATTAGCATGATCAGGAAGTACGACGTTCAGTTCTATAGCTTCAACGTGTCTTGGAAGGGAGATGGGACTTTCGCTCTCAAACGATCTCGCGACCTCGCTTTCAACACCCGGTTCGTTCGAAGCGGAAAAAAGGAGCACGAGAGCCAAGCCCAAGATGACGACCAGAGCACCGCCGCTCCAGGCTAAACCGCTCGGCTTGGTAAAGAACCCTCCAATAGCGTCTATGTACCGCGGAACCGAATATACCGACTCGTCGCTGGCCTGTGACTCTTGTAACCCGTCTTCGCCCATGACGGCGGTCCAAAATTTTCCGGGGTCCGGCAACGGCAGGAGTCCGCGGCACTCCGCACATCGGATCAGATGCCCGCCAATGTTACGCGACTCACTCGCAGCGAGAGATCCAGCGCCGAACGCCGCGATCTGATTCCTTGTTAAGTGTTCCGATGGATTCATTTACGTATCGATCCTTCGAGTTTCACTCGTGCTTCGTACCTCGCCTTCTTGATCGATCCAGCTGTTCCTTCCGTTCTTTCTGCAATTTCTGCATCGGTCATTGGCAACCGATCACAAATATCAATCCAATCCTTTTCGCTAAGATCCAAAGTCTCTGTCAACTGTTTTTCTGTAATACCCGTTTGCAGAAAATAGATGATCAGTTCTTGTGAGTGGAGCAGCAACGCTCGACGCTGCCGCAACGACAACCCGCAAATTCCTTGCCACACCAGTCGGATCAGGGAAACAACCTCGATTTCGGTCTGTCCCTCGATCAATGAGGCTTCGATTACGGCAACATCGTCGGGATCAATGTTCGCGATGGGTGTTCTCTCGCGTGACAAAGAGCGGCTTAATTCGTTGTAGGCTGTTCGGGCAGCGAAAGCTCTCCACTCGTCGTCCGACATACTCTCGCTTTTTTCGTGATGATTTGTGGTCCAGCGCCAGAGCCGGAGTGCTATTTCCTGCACCAAATCCGACGCGTTTGCTGAATTCATCTGGGACCGGCGTCGTTGCACAATCCGTTGAACAATCGGTATCGCGGCGAGAAATGGGCTCTTAGCAGGTGGCGCACTTGAGACGCGGGACGTTGAAGCGGGCTGGTTGTCCTCAATCGCTCCTTGGTGCGACAATTCTTCTAAGAGAGAGTCGATCATCCAATACCTTTTTGCAGAATTTCCGCCCTGAGAGGACGGTTTTGCATTCTCTCAGTGAAAAACTTCACCGACAGAAAGTAATCTCGCGTCTTTGAGATGGATTTTACATCTGGACGCGTAGTTTTCGGCTATGAGTTTTCGTGAATTTACAGCAGGAAAACGCAGCCGGGATTGTGAGCTTAAACAAATTTTGCATTAGCGAAAGAAATCTAGTCAAATGTCAGAACAATTTAAGTAACAGAAAGGAATCTGACTTTTCTCGCACATTACGATTTTCTCGATCTATGTCTCATTGGTGAAACTGGAACAAGCAAGACTCATACCGCAAGGCTCATTCACGAGACCATCCGCTCGTATCACATCCGTTGATTTTACTATGCCGGGCGTTCGCCCTCGATTATCGAGTCGGAACTGCCCGGCGATGAGAAGGCGCGTTTACCGGGTGTGGCCAGTTCGAAGGAAGGCAAATTCGAAGATACTGGTTCAGATTTAAACCACCTGGTTCATAAATAAACCAGACTGGTGCAAAATTTCGCCAAAGCTGGATAAGTTTTGACTAATCATTCCGTACTTTATCGTCTCGACCACTCATCAGTTCAATTCGGGTAAAAAGGAAACCGGAACAGGCTGTGTTCTGTAGAACGATGCGATTAGTGTTGCCTCTGACGATAATCGTTTACAGCACCGAGATAATCTGCTACCATCTTTTCGAATCCAATTCTTTCATGTATTAAATAATCAACTCTAATAAGGAGAAGTCCCCATGTCTCTGTCAGGATCCCACGGTGTCGGAAAGCGTAAGAAGCTTTTGACGTGGTTTGGTGCGCTCGGGATTGCGGTTCTTGTCACGCTTGGGGTATTCGCATCGAATGGATGGCTGCCCTCGACCGACCCGCTGACGGGCAGGAAGACCGGCTGGTTTGGGAGAGAACTTCCGAAGAACGCCTCAAGCAGCTGGAACCCATTCGCGGCCCCGTTACCCAACCCCACGCCGCAACTTTCAAAAGAGTACATATATGCTTCGGGATCGCGACTGCTTGCGATCGAGGATGCGAACGCGACGGCGGCTCCTCCCGCCGATCTGGCCGTTTGGCGTCCATCGAACGGAATGTGGATGGTGATGGGGCAACAGGGATCTCAGGCGACCAATATGCAATGGGGGCTTTCGACCGACACTCCTGTACCGGGTGATTATTCATGAAAAGGTCAACTCACATAAGTGTTGTTATTTGACAAGTTAAAGTAACGGGAAAAACGCGGCCGTCAGAATATTTACCCTTATCGACGGATTTCCTCCTTATGCGATATCGGGCCGTGGGGTGGACTTGGAGCGTGTGGCCTCGCGTTTCTGGTACCTGAGCAGGAGGCGCTCGGTGTGCTGTGAGAGGATGCGTTCCCAGTCGGTTTCGCTCGGGCTTGTCGGATCGAAGAGAAGATCGGTCGATGGGATGAGCGGTGAAGACGGATCGTCGAGATGGCGCTTTCGCTGATCAACGATCGCCGCATAGAGACGCTCGGCATCGGCGGCGGCCTGCTTTGTGATCTGCGACTTGAGCTTGCGTCCCTGAACATCGATGCCTGTGCCGTAGAGAGCAGACCGGCCTCCTCTTTTAGCGGCAGCAGACTTGATCTCGATGCCCAGTTTCTTCTTCGCGAGAAAACGCCAGCGGGAACGCTTTTCCATCGTGAGGCGAGGCAGCTTATATACATAGTCCTCGCGGTTCGAGAGAAGATGATGGACGAGTTCGACAAGTTTACGAGCAACAGCGACGACCGCGACGTTGTGGTTTCGCTTTCGCTGGATGCGGGAGTAGAGAGCCCGCATCGGCCCCGGAGAACGACGAAGTATCTCGGCCGCCTCGATGATCAGCCAACGGGCTTCGGCTCGCCCTTGCTTGGTGATCCGTCCGTTGCGTGAAGTGTCGCCTGACTGATATGTAGAAGGAACGACACCGAAGTAGGCGGCGAGTTTCTTTTTATCCGGGAACCTGCCGATGTCGCCGATGGTTCCGATCAGGCTCGAAGCGACCACCAGATTGACGCCGGTTATGGACAGCAGCCGGTCCATCTGTTCTTTGAGATGTGGTCTGAGTGCGACATAAGATGCGATCACTGATTCGAGATCGGCAACGAGTGCGTCGATGCGGTCGATCTCGTTGAGAAGTGACCCGATCCTCATCCGGTCGAGTTCCGGAACCGGGGTCTTGATGCCTTCACCCCGGATGATGTTCTCGAGCCAGCGTCGTCCTGATGTTCCAAAGAGATCGCTTCGCTCCTGATGCACCATATTGCGGTGAAGCACGGAATGGATGGTGTTCTTGCATTCGGTCCGCCGACGAACGAGGCTCACTCGGTCCGTGATGAACTGACGCAACGCTTCGGTGTCCTCGTCCGGCAGCCAGACCTCGGGCAGATATCCGACGCGGGCAAGCTCAGCCAGAACCCGTGCGTCGATCTTGTCGGTCTTGATCTTTGCCTGGGCGATAGTCTTTGTCTTGATCGGGTTGGAGACGATCACTCGTGCTTGTGAGTTGCCCCGCAGGAGTCTCGCGATAGATGTCGAGTTGGTCGTCACTTCGAGAGCGGCCGTATCGCCTTCTCTCAACTCAGCGGCAATGAGAAGAAAGCTCTCTCGGGTTGTCGCAAACCGCTTTGTCTCGATCTGAACACCACCGGCGTCGAGCACCGAGATCTGCGATTCACGCTTTGCGAGATCGATCCCGAACCAACGCGGACCGTCCGTCGCTCTTGTTGTCTTTGAAAAGAAACGCATTTGTCCCTGCCTCCTTATATAAAGGTGTCGTATCAAGCAGGGCAGACCGCTGGTAGCGGGCGACAACTATTCATCCGGGTTCCGGATACAGATGGGAGATCTTTCTCTTCACAAATCAGAGAACAGGACTATACTTGACCCAAGTGGGCGCGTGCGGCTAGGACTCTCATTTACGACGGCAGGCTCTTGCAGTAATGCATGGCCTATACGTGAAGTCGAGAAGACCCGCAGCGATACCCGCCCTCACGGTCTACCCGTGGGCGGCGGGACTGGCGTCGCGGCGCATCCTGTTGCCCAGCTTACCGAGCAGGTTATTCCTACTTGTTCGCTCACGCAACACCCGCACCGCTCACACCCTCCACGCACCCATTCTTTTCATACCATTTACGATCAAAACGGCAATGTTACGCAGGACGCCGAGGGCAAGCGGTTTGCATATGATGCGGAGAACCATCAGAAGGAGTTCTTCAGTGCGAGCAACCCCGGCACGACCCCGGACGCGACTTATTCGTACGACGGTGACGGCCGCAGAATAAAGAAGGTTACGGCCGCGGAGACGACCGTGTTCGTCTACAACGCGAGTGGGCAACTTGTGGCGGAGTACTCGACTCAAATCAGTCAGACGCCGCAGGTTAGCTATTTGACAACCGATCATCTCGGGAGCCCGAGAGTCGTTTCCGATCATCTGGGAGCAGTTAAGGACAGGAAGGACTATTCGGCATTCGGCGAGGAAACGATATCAGCCCAACGGCAGAGCGCCTTGGGCTACACCGCTGCCGGTGACGAGCTTCGGAAAGGCTACACCGGCTACGAGAAAGATAATGAAAGCGGACTCGACTTCGCTCAGGCGAGGTATTACAACTCGACGCATGGGCGCTACACCAGCATCGACCCGCTGACGGCGAGTGCGAGCATCCGAAACCCCCAGACGTTCAACCGCTACAGCTACGTCCTGAACTCTCCGTACAAATATACGGACCCCCTCGGTTTGCTTCCGATGGGATGGAGAGACAGCACCGGAGGATGCGGGGCAGAATACTCTTCGTGCTCGGACAATTGGGGTTCCAGCACTTGGGATGATGAGGATGTGCCGGAGCAGGAGGAAACCGAGGAGGGCGTGGCCGAAGATCAGCAAACCGAGGGCGGCGATCAACAGCAAGCTGAGGAATCTACGCCACCTCCGACACCTTCGGCGGAACAGAATGCGGAGCCCCAATCAAACGTTACACCTGGGACAATAAATATCGGACTAGTCGAAGTTTTTGACCAGGTTCCGCGAGGTGGTGAACCAATCAGAGATACCGGGTTTCGAACGCCGGAGACGAAACCGGTCGGTACTGTGATGCCTGATGACGGTGAAGTAACGATCACGAATCCCCCTGCGGGGGATGTATTCTACGTTCGACTCACGGCTACAATGAGCGGCGATGCGACGTTCGCTGGAGCTAATTTGCCAACGGTTGCAAAGAACAGTACCAATAACAATTTTGAACAGACTACTTTGCCTGGGGAAAAGGCACAACCGGGAACAACAGGCCTAAAACCTGCGACAAAACTTTCGGATGACGGAAGGACTTTAACAGTGATTATTGCGATTGCCCGTGGTGACAGTACGAGTTCGGCAAGCACGAGATCGACTACTTTTACTGTTGGAATATATGGAAAGAGTACGCAAGGACTAGCAGAGAGTCTTTTGGTGCGTCGTCCTAGTGATCCATCCGCGAAGTTGAAGATCAATATTACCCAGATCATTCCTCGCGATCTGCCATAATTAACGTAGACAGACTCTTAAGGAGGTACTATGAAATCTTTCTGTAATTTTCTAGTGATGGTTTTGATTGTGCTCAGCATTTGCTCTCTAGACCTGTTTGCAGGGGAAAGACGTTGTATCTTTTGAGATCCCACCCGAGAAACTTTCACTGCTATTTGTAAATGATCCTACGTGTCCCATTCAGATATCAGGACCGGCAAAGATAATCGGCTATTCCAACGGCGGTCTTTCCTTTGGATACTCACTAACCAACAAGTCGAACGCAAATATAGAAAGTTTTTTAGTTGAGGCAACAGATTGGTTTGGATTCAAGGGATACAGCAGTCCTTCGACAGTAAATCAAGGGTTCGTATTCGCTCCTGGAGGCACCTACGATGCGCTCTCGTCCGAGAAAGTTATCGATGTTCTCCCATTTGATGATTCGATAGCTCGAGAGAGCGGGATAATGAACGTACACAACAAAATATGGATCGTTATGATTGTTAAGGTCAATCTTTCAGACGGATCGACTTATGACGCGTCACAGAAATTTAGGTCGCTTAGCGATTTTGTCGAGAAACCTTATTCAAAGGTTGGGTTGACAGAGGGTGAGTTAATTACTCGAGAACAACAACTTCGCGAGTTTGTTTCGAAACTTATGGTTTCCAAGTAGCAACAAGTCTGCGTCGATTTATTTGTAATATCCACGACGAAATCGCGAACATCGTTTCCTTTTCGTTTTAACAGGTATTTATTTGGTAAGGAGAAGTCCCCATGTCTCTGTCAGGATCCCACGATGTCGGAAAGCGAAAGAAGCTTTTTACGTGGTTTGGTGCGTTCGGGCTTGTGGTTCTTGTCACACTTGGGGTATTCGCTTCGAACGGGTGGCTGCCTCGGACCGATCCGCTGAGCGGCGAGAAGTATGGATGGTTCGGCAAGAAACTGCCGAAGCAGGCCACCTCCGCATGGAACCCTTTCCCTCCGCTCGACCCCACGCCGCAACTTTCAAAAGAGTACATATATGCTTCGGGATCGCGGCTGCTTGCGGTCGAAGATGCGAATGCAAACGCGGCTCCGCCTGCGGACATTGCCGTTTGGACGCCGAGCAATGGATTGTGGGCCGTCATGGGCCAAACTGGGTCGCAGGCGACGGGATTGCAGTTCGGCATGTCTGGCGATATTCCCGTTCCAGGCGATTACGACGGCGACGGAAAAACAGATTTTGCGGTCTTTCGACCCAGCTCGTCGGCGATCTTTTACGTCTGGCCAAGTGGCGGCGGGAGCTACTATGGATATTACTGGGGCGTGACCGGCGACAAACCCGCGATGGGAGATTTCGATGGCGACGGCAAGCACGACATCGTGATCGCCCGGCCCAACACAGGTTCGAATTCGCTTGATTGGTGGATCCGAAAGAGTTCCGATTCGACCTACTATGCGGTCAGTTGGGGGGTTCCTACGGACGACCTTGCCGTGGCGGATTACGACGGAGACGGCATCGCCGACCGTGCCGTCTACCGATCTTCCGACCAGACCTTCTACATCATCCGTTCGAGCGACGGCGGATTCTTTGGGGTTGACATAGGCGTGACCGGAACGGTTGTCAGCTCCGACTATTCATGAAAAGGTCAACTCACATAAGTGTTGTTATTTGACAAGTTAAAGTAACGGGAAAAACGCGGCCGTCAGAATATTTACCCTTATCGACGGATTTCCTCCTTATGCGATATCGGGCCGTGGGGTGGACTTGGAGCGTGTGGCCTCGCGTTTCTGGTACCTGAGCAGGAGGCGCTCGGTGTGCTGTGAGAGGATGCGTTCCCAGTCGGTTTCGCTCGGGCTTGTCGGATCGAAGAGAAGATCGGTCGATGGGATGAGCGGTGAAGACGGATCGTCGAGATGGCGCTTTCGCTGATCAACGATCGCCGCATAGAGACGCTCGGCATCGGCGGCGGCCTGCTTTGTGATCTGCGACTTGAGCTTGCGTCCCTGAACATCGATGCCTGTGCCGTAGAGAGCAGACCGGCCTCCTCTTTTAGCGGCAGCAGACTTGATCTCGATGCCCAGTTTCTTCTTCGCGAGAAAACGCCAGCGGGAACGCTTTTCCATCGTGAGGCGAGGCAGCTTATATACATAGTCCTCGCGGTTCGAGAGAAGATGATGGACGAGTTCGACAAGTTTACGAGCAACAGCGACGACCGCGACGTTGTGGTTTCGCTTTCGCTGGATGCGGGAGTAGAGAGCCCGCATCGGCCCCGGAGAACGACGAAGTATCTCGGCCGCCTCGATGATCAGCCAACGGGCTTCGGCTCGTCCCTGCTTGGTGATCCGTCCGTTGCGTGAAGTGTCGCCCGACTGATATGTAGAAGGAACGACACCGAAGTAGGCGGCGAGTTTCTTTTTATCCGGGAACCTGCCGATGTCGCCGATGGTTCCGATCAGGCTCGAAGCGACCACCAGATTGACGCCGGTTATGGACAGCAGCCGGTCCATCTGTTCTTTGAGATGTGGTCTGAGTGCGACATAAGATGCGATCACTGATTCGAGATCGGCAACGAGTGCGTCGATGCGGTCGATCTCGTTGAGAAGTGACCCGATCCTCATCCGGTCGAGTTCCGGAACCGGGGTCTTGATGCCTTCACCCCGGATGATGTTCTCGAGCCAGCGTCGTCCTGATGTTCCAAAGAGATCGCTTCGCTCCTGATGCACCATATTGCGGTGAAGCACGGAATGGATGGTGTTCTTGCATTCGGTCCGCCGACGAACGAGGCTCACTCGGTCCGTGATGAACTGACGCAACGCTTCGGTGTCCTCGTCCGGCAGCCAGACCTCGGGCAGGTATCCGACGCGGGCAAGCTCAGCCAGAACCCGTGCGTCGATCTTGTCGGTCTTGATCTTTGCCTGGGCGATCGTCTTTGTCTTGATCGGGTTGGAGACGATCACTCGTGCTTGTGAGTTGCCCCGCAGGAGCCTTGCGATAGATGTCGAGTTGGTCGTCACCTCGAGTGCGGCCGTATCGCCTTCTCTCAGCTCGGCCGCGATCAGAAGAAAGCACTCTCGGGTCGTCGCGAATCGCTTTGTCTCGATCCGAACACCACCGGCGTCGAGAACCGCGACCTGCGATTCACGCTTTGCGAGATCGATCCCGAACCAACGCGGACCGTCCGTCGCTCTTGTTGTCTTTGAAAAGAAGCTCATTGTCTTCTGCCTCCTTATATAAAGGTGTCGTATCAAGCAGGGCAGACCGCTGGTAGCGGGCGACAACTATTCATCCGGGTTCCGGATACAGATGGGAGATCTTTCTCTTTACAGTTCAGAGAACAGGACTATACTTGACCCAAGTGGGCGCGTGCGGCTAGGACTCTCATTTACGACGGCAGGCTCTTCGCATCCGCGATGGCCTATACGTGAAGTCGAGAAGACCCGCAGCGATACCCGCCCTCACGGTCTACCCGTGGGAAGCGGGACTGGCGTCGCGGCGCATCCTGTTGCCCAGCTTACCGAGCAGGTTATTCCTACTTGTTCGCTCACGCAACACCCGCACCGCTCACACCCTCCACGCACCCATTCTTTTCATACCATTTACGACGATAACGGAAACATTACCAGGACAACAGACTCCAAGGGAGAATACATTGATGGTTCGTATGACAATCTCAATCGCCTGAAGGTTCGCGACTATTCGGACGCCGTTACTCCTGACGTTAGCTTCTTTTACGATGGGAAAGGCCTCGGTGCTGAGCCTGCCCGATCCAAAGGGAAAACCACCAAAGTTGCAAGCACCGTCTCGGAGACTCGTTACACCTTTTTCGATGAACTGGGACGCCTCAAGAACCATCAGCAGATCACCGACGGTCAGACCTATTCTACCGAGTACGAATACAACCTGTCGGGCGGCCTTGTTTCGGAAATCTACCCTTCCGGCCGGACCGTGAACTATGAGATCAACGCAGATGGCGATCTTTCCCACGTCTGGGGCGAGAATGGGTCTGCTATCACGACCTATGCCAATGCCTTCAACTACAACGTAAACGGAGCGGTGGAAAAGCTGCGACTCGGCAATGGCAAATGGGAAACCGCGTCATATAACAGCCGCGGACAGATCACAGATCGGGCTGGGTAACGGATCGAGCGACACGAGTCTTCTCAAACTAGAGTACTCGTATAATACGACCGGACAGATCAACAATAACGGCAGCCTGCGGGAACAGAAGATCACGGTCCCCAGTGCGGGCGGTGCTTCCGGCTTCACGGCCACACAGACCTACACTTACGACGACCTCAATCGGTTGCAAGTCGCGGAAGAAAAGGTTGCGGGCAACACGACCTGGAAGCAGACCTTCGTGATCGACCGTTACGGCAATCGCGAGTTCGACGCGGCAAACACGACAACTCTGGGCAGCTGCACGCAGGCGGTTTGCAACCCTGATATCAATACTGCGAACAATAGGTTCTCTTCAGGCCAGGGCTATTCGTACGATCAAAACGGCAATGTTACGCAGGACGCCGAGGGCAAGCGGTTTGCATATGATGCGGAGAACCATCAGAAGGAGTTCTTCAGCGCGAGCAATCCCGGCACGACCCCGGACGCGACCTACCATTACGACGGCGACGGCCGCAGAATAAAGAAGGTTACAGCCACGGAAACGACCGTGTTCGTCTACAACGCGAGCGGGCAACTTGTGGCGGAGTACTCGACTCAAATCAGTCAGACGCCGCAGGTTAGCTATTTGACAACCGATCATCTCGGGAGCCCGAGAGTCGTTTCCGATCAGCTGGGAGCAGTTAAGGACAGGAAGGACTATTCCGCCTTTGGCGAGGAAACGATATCAGCCCAACGGCAGAGCGCCTTGGGCTACACCGCTGCCGGTGACGAGCTTCGGAAAGGCTACACCGGCTACGAGAAAGATAATGAAAGCGGACTCGACTTCGCCCAGGCGAGATACTACAACTCGACGCACGGACGGTACACCAGTATCGACCCTCTGACGGCCAGCGCGAGCATCAGAAACCCTCAGACGTTCAACCGATACAGCTACGTCCTGAACTCCCCGTACAAATACACCGATCCCCTCGGTCTGCTACCAATTTCATGGAACACGTCGTTCGGCGGAGGCGGCGGTTTCTGCTCTGCATCCAGTGCGAGTTGCGAAGACGGTGAAGACCTAACAACTTCTTCAATCGAGGCCTATCGACAACAACAACAAGAAGAAGAGCGAAAACGGCAACAGGATAAAGAAAAGAAGAAACAGGAAGAAAAACGGAAAAAAGAAGAAGAACGACAGAAGAAACAAAAACAAAAGAAGCCTGAGAGTCCGCCTAAACCGAGAGCTTCCGAAGAAGAGGAGGTAATTAAGGTTGAAACTAACATTAACAAGGACCTCAAGGTAATCTCGGTCAGTTCAGACTATATAGACAAGGACGAAACTGGCCAAGTACCGGTCGGTGGAAGATTCTCAATTACCTATCGTTTTTCCATTTCGACCCCCCAAGACGCCGACAATCTCGATTTATCGAGCTACGGAAGCGTTGAATCAACAACTAGCAAGGCATTTGATGCGACAGAGAATTTAGAAAGTGTAAGTTCGAAAGTTGCCGTTGTTGGGACAAAAGGTTCAGCGACAATCATCGAAAAAACCGAGACGTTTAGAGTTCTAGCCGATAAGAATAGCAACATCCGGAGAGGGGAACAGGGGACACGAGCAATAAACTACTTCGTGGTAGCCCGAAATCCAGCTTCAGCCGGTAGCGGTAGCGTTAGAAAAAGATCAACCATCAGCAACTATATAGAGGTGCGTGTCGGCGGAAGAATACGATAGATTGGAGGATTAAATGTATGTTTAGAGTATTGATGGCTCTGTTTCTAGTATTGGGGAGTCTCTTGCATCTACAGGCTCAATCTGAGTTTACTGTAAGGCGTGTGTACGTGATTTCGGATTACAATAGCAGGTACATTTTAACTTATGCCGATAGACTAATCCCCCGAGAAGAAATGATCGATGGTGAAACAGTTGGTTGTTTTGTTGCTAAATTGAAGGAAAGCCAGCTGTTTGACGACATCAAGACGGAGTTAGCTCCAGTCAAAGGTACAGGATCATTTGACCTTATAGTCCGCCCCAAATATAAGGTCAATCCTAACGCACTGGTTGTTAAGGAAATTGATCTAAATAAATCGTTCGGTCTTGACAACGCCGCATTTATGGCGAGATTAGCGGGAAATAATGTGGTCATAGGTATGCCATTTAATCCCTATACAGAGATTGAGAGATCGATTGCAAAAGTTCTGGAGGAAATTCCGGAAGAATCAAACACAAAGGGTCCCGAATTATGGATAAGTGTAAAGATAATGGAATCAACGAACGCCTATCTATTTGTAACGGACAGGCCTCCAAGTTGCAGAAAGCTGTAGAATTTGATTGGAAATGCCTTAGGTCAATTTGGCAACCAGCCCCAACAAAGAGTGAAGTATCGTGAAATCCGTATGTAATTTTCTAATGGTTTTCCTTTTGCTCGACATTTGCGCTTTAGACCTATTTGGGCAGGATAAAGACGTTGTATCTTTTGAGATTCCACCTGAGAAACTCTCACTGTTATTTGTAAATGATCCTAGCTGTCCCCTTCAGATATCAGGACCGGCAAAGATAATCGGATATTCCAACGGCGGTCTTTCCTTTGGATATTCACTAGCTAACAAGTCGAACGCAAATATAGAAAGCTTTTTAGTTGAGGCAACCGATTGGTTTGGATTCAAGGGATACAGCAGTCCTGCGATTGTAAATCAAGGGTTCGTATTCGCTCCTGGAGGCACCTACGATGCTCTCTCGTCAGAGAAAGTTTTCGATGTCCGCCCATTTGATGATTCGATAGCTCGCAAAAGCGGGATAATGAATGTACACAACAAAATATGGATCGTTATGATTGTCAAGGTCAAGCTTTCAGACGGATCGACTTATGACGTGTCACAGAAATTTAAGTCGCTCAGCAATTTTGTCGAGAAACCCTATTCAAAGGTTGGGATGTCAGAGGATGAGTTAATTACTCGAGAACAACAGCTTCGTGAGTTTGTTTCGAAACTTATGGTTTCCAAGTAGCAACAAGTCTGCCGTAAATTCATTTGTAATATTCGCAACGAAATCGCGCACATCGTTTCCTTTTGTTTTAAACAGGTCCTTATTTAGGAGAAGTCCCCATGTCTCTGTCAGAATCCCACGGTGTCGTAAAGCGTAAAAGGCTTTTGGCGTGGTGCGGTGTGCTCGGGTTTGTGGTTCTTGTCACACTTGGGGTATTCGCTTCTAATGGCTGGCTGCCTTCGACCGACCCGATGACGGGCAGGAAGACCGGTTGGTTTGGAAGACAACTTCCAAAGAACGCCTCAAGCAGTTGGAATCCATTGGCCGCACCGAACCCAATACCAACACCGCAACTTTCAAAAGAGTACGTATATGCTTCCGGATCACGACTGCTTGCGGTCGAAGATGCTAATGCAAACGCCGCTCCGCCTGCGGACATTGCCGTTTGGACGCCGAGCAATGGTTGGTGGGCGGTCATGGGCCAGACCGGATCACAGGCAACGGGATTGCAGTTCGGCATGTCCGGCGATATTCCCGTTCCCGGGGACTATGATGGTGATGGCAAGACGGACTTTGCGGTCTTTCGTCCTAGCTCCCAAGCGATCTTTTACGTCTGGCCGAGCGGCGGCGGTGGCTATTACGGATACCAGTGGGGAGTTACAGGCGACAAGCCCGCGATGGGGGATTTCGACGGCGACGGCAAGCACGACATCGTGATCGCCCGGCCCAACACAGGTTCGAATTCGCTTGATTGGTGGATCCGAAAGAGTTCCGATTCGACCTACTATGCGGTCAGTTGGGGGGTTCCTACGGACGACCTTGCCGTGGCGGATTATTCATGAAAAGGTCAACTCACATAAGTGTTGTTATTTGACAAGTTAGAGAAACGGGAAAAGACAACTTCGAGAATATTTCCCGCTTATCGACGGATTTCCTCCTTATGCAATATCGGGCGGTGATGTGGACTTGGAGCGTTTGGTTTCGCGTTTTTGGAATCGCAATAGCAGTTTCTCCGTGTGCTGCGAGAGGATGCGTTCCCAGTCGGTCTCGGTCGGGCTTGTCGGGTCGAAGAGAAGATCCGTGGATGGAATGAGCGGTGATGACGGATCGTCGAGATGTCGCTTTCGCTGATCGACGATCGCGGTGTAAAGACGTTCCGCATCGGCGGCAGCTTGTTTTGCGATCTGCGATTTGAGTTTGCGCCCCTGGACGTCGATGCCGGTTCCGTAGAGAGCCGAACGCCCACTCCGTTTGGCGGCGGCACTCTTGATCTCGATGCCGAGTTTCTTCTTTGCGAGAAAACGCCAGCGGGATCGTTTTTCCATTGTGAGTCGAGGCAGCTTGTAGACATAGTCCTCTTTGTTCGACAAAAGATGATGGACGAGTTCGACAAGTTTGCGAGCGACGGCGACGACCGCAACATTGTGGTTCCGCTTTCTCTGAATGCGGGAGTAGAGAGCCCGCATCGGGCCGGGTGATCGGCGAAGTATCTCGGCCGCTTCGATGATCAGCCAGCGGGCCTCGGCTCGTCCCTGCTTGGTGATCCGTCCGTTGCGTGAAGTGTCGCCCGACTGATATGTAGAAGGAACGACACCGAAGTAGGCGGCGAGTTTCTTTTTATCCGGGAACCTGCCGATGTCGCCGATGGTTCCGATCAGGCTCGAAGCGACCACGAGATTGACGCCCGTAATGGAAAGCAGCCGGTCCATCTGTTCTTTGAGATGTGGACGCAGTGCGACATAGGATGCGATCACCGATTCGAGATCGGCAACAAGTGCGTCGATGCGGTCGATCTCGTTGAGAAGTGAACCGATCCTCATTCGGTCGAGTTCGGGAACCGGCGTCTTGATGCCTTCACCGCGAACGATATTCTCGAGCCATTTTCGTCCTGAAGCTCCGAACAGGTCGCTTCGCTCCTGATGCACCATATTGCGGTGAAGCACGGAATGGATGGTGTTCTTGCATTCCGTGCGTCGTCTGACCAGAGATACTCGGTCCGTGATGAACTGACGCAACGCTTCGGTGTCCTCGTCCGGCAGCCAGACCTCGGGCAGGTATCCGACGCGGGCAAGCTCAGCCAGAACCCGTGCGTCGATCTTGTCGGTCTTGATCTTTGCCTGGGCGATCGTCTTTGTCTTGATCGGGTTGGAGACGATCACTCGTGCTTGTGAGTTGCCCCGCAGGAGCCTTGCGATAGATGTCGAGTTGGTCGTCACCTCGAGTGCGGCCGTATCGCCTTCTCTCAGCTCGGCCGCGATCAGAAGAAAGCACTCTCGGGTCGTCGCGAATCGCTTTGTCTCGATCTGAACACCACCGGCGTCGAGAACCGCGACCTGCGATTCACGCTTTGCGAGATCGATCCCGAACCAACGCGGACCGTCCGTCGCTCTTGTTGTCTTTGAAAAGAAGCTCATTGTCTTCTGCCTCCTTATATAAAGGTGTCGTATCAAGCAGGGCAGACCGCTGGTAGCGGGCGACAACTATTCATCCGGGTTCCGGATACAGATGGGAGATCTTTCTCTTTACAGTTCAGAGAACAGGACTATACTTGACCCAAGTGGGCGCGTGCGGCTAGGACTCTCATTTACGACGGCAGGCTCTTCGCATCCGCGATGGCCTATACGTGAAGTCGAGAAGACCCGCAGCGATACCCGCCCTCACGGTCTACCCGTGGGAAGCGGGACTGGCGTCGCGGCGCATCCTGTTGCCCAGCTTACCGAGCAGGTTATTCCTACTTGTTCGCTCACGCAACACCCGCACCGCTCACACCCTCCACGCACCCATTCTTTTCATACCATTTACGACGATAACGGAAACATTACCAGGACAACAGACTCCAAGGGAGAATACATTGATGGTTCGTATGACAATCTCAATCGCCTGAAGGTTCGCGACTATTCGGACGCCGTTACTCCTGACGTTAGCTTCTTTTACGATGGGAAAGGCCTCGGTGCTGAGCCTGCCCGATCCAAAGGGAAAACCACCAAAGTTGCAAGCACCGTCTCGGAGACTCGTTACACCTTTTTCGATGAACTGGGACGCCTCAAGAACCATCAGCAGATCACCGACGGTCAGACCTATTCTACCGAGTACGAATACAACCTGTCGGGCGGCCTTGTTTCGGAAATCTACCCTTCCGGCCGGACCGTGAACTATGAGATCAACGCAGATGGCGATCTTTCCCACGTCTGGGGCGAGAATGGGTCTGCTATCACGACCTATGCCAATGCCTTCAACTACAACGTAAACGGAGCGGTGGAAAAGCTGCGACTCGGCAATGGCAAATGGGAAACCGCGTCATATAACAGCCGCGGACAGATCACACAGATCGGGCTGGGTAACGGATCGAGCGACACGAGTCTTCTCAAACTAGAGTACTCGTATAATACGACCGGACAGATCAACAATAACGGCAGCCTGCGGGAACAGAAGATCACGGTCCCCAGTGCGGGCGGTGCTTCCGGCTTCACGGCCACACAGACCTACACTTACGACGACCTCAATCGGTTGCAAGTCGCGGAAGAAAAGGTTGCGGGCAACACGACCTGGAAGCAGACCTTCGTGATCGACCGTTACGGCAATCGCGAGTTCGACGCGGCAAACACGACAACTCTGGGCAGCTGCACGCAGGCGGTTTGCAACCCTGATATCAATACTGCGAACAATAGGTTCTCTTCAGGCCAGGGCTATTCGTACGATCAAAACGGCAATGTTACGCAGGACGCCGAGGGCAAGCGGTTTGCATATGATGCGGAGAACCATCAGAAGGAGTTCTTCAGTGCGAGCAACCCCGGCACGACCCCGGACGCGACTTATTCGTACGACGGTGACGGCCGCAGAATAAAGAAGGTTACGGCCGCGGAGACGACCGTGTTCGTCTACAACGCGAGTGGGCAACTTGTGGCGGAGTACTCGACTCAAATCAGTCAGACGCCGCAGGTTAGCTATTTGACAACCGATCATCTCGGGAGCCCGAGAGTCGTTTCCGATCATCTGGGAGCAGTTAAGGACAGGAAGGACTATTCGGCATTCGGCGAGGAAACGATATCAGCCCAACGGCAGAGCGCCTTGGGCTACACCGCTGCCGGTGACGAGCTTCGGAAAGGCTACACCGGCTACGAGAAAGATAATGAAAGCGGACTCGACTTCGCTCAGGCGAGGTATTACAACTCGACGCATGGGCGCTACACCAGCATCGACCCGCTGACGGCGAGTGCGAGCATCCGAAACCCCCAGACGTTCAACCGCTACAGCTACGTCCTGAACTCTCCGTACAAATATACGGACCCCCTCGGTTTGCTTCCGATGGGATGGAGAGACAGCACCGGAGGATGCGGGGCAGAATACTCTTCGTGCTCGGACAATTGGGGTTCCAGCACTTGGGATGATGAGGATGTGCCGGAGCAGGAGGAAACCGAGGAGGGCGTGGCCGAAGATCAGCAAACCGAGGGCGGCGATCAACAGCAAGCTGAGGAATCTACGCCACCTCCGACACCTTCGGCGGAACAGAATGCGGAGTCTCCGCAAGCCGCGAGCGATCCGACGCAAACGAAAGGTTGGTATCTCGACTATGTTGCTACTGGTCAAACCGTACCAGACCCGGAAGGAGGCGAAGCTCGCATTGAGAGGTATGATTTCAAGGTCTACCGTGATGGCAAGTTGATTGAGAGTGATGACGTCAAAATAGGGGAATCAGTAACACATGACAAAGCAACCATTGAAGTAAAAAATGATGATGGTACGACGTCAACGAAAGAGGTGGATGTCAATGGGCCTGGAATCTATAACCTACCTCACAAACAAAACTCCGAATTAATAACTCCCACAACGGTTGTTAACGGTAAGAAAAAAGTCGCTGGAGATGCTCAAGGTTTATCAGGGGTGAAAGGCGCAAAAGCTACCAGATTTCGAGAGGTTAATTTTCAGGACACAGATAAAGTTACGTTTACTCTCTACTACAAAGGCAAAGAGGTGGGCAGTCGCACAATCACATCCACTGCATCGATGACCAGTGTGACTGTGGATAAGGGTAAATTTGTTCCAAAGAAATAGGAATCCAATGAAAAATATCTACACATTCATCCCGGTATTCGTTCTCGTAATCTTCTCATCCAGCTATCTAGCGTTCGCTCAGGAGCCTAACAAAAATCATACTCTGGATGAATTGCAGATTGAGGGAAATGCTGTTGCTGCAGAAGATGTGGACGGAATATTGGCCGCGATCTCGCGAAAATACGACGTTAAGATAGCACTATTCTCGGATCGACCTGAAATACCTTCAGGCAAGGGGGTAATCAAGGTAGGGTCACATCTGGCATACTTCGAAGACATGCCGAAGATAACCCCTGAAAGCGGTTCTCTGCGATCCGTTCTCCAAAAATTGCTTCCACCGCGTTATGAGTGGAAATTCGAATCCAAGATCCTGTACGTCACACCCACCGCACGTATCATTCCCGAAATTGAGTTGTTTTTGTCAACGCCAGTCGTTGTTCCTGAAATAGATGCCTGCAAGAAATGTACGGTCAGCAAATCGATTTGGATAGACGACCCAACGTCAGGGAAACCAGATTCATTTGTATCGAAGATCTTAGCTGATGCTTCAGGAGTCGAAAGTAAGGGAGCTCCGGAACGACAACGGATGATTACTGTTCGTGCTTTTCTGATAGAATTACTCGACAAAGGGAGATTTAGATACGTTAGATTGAAACGCTTTGAATCCGAAGGAAAATTAGCGATATATCTTACATTAGAAGAATAGCTATTCGCTCTTGCATTTGTAGTCACGTATTCCAACAATCGATCGCGCCAGCGGCCAACTCACTTGCAGTTTAAGGATAACCGGGGCACAGGTAGTGGCGTTCTTAAGGTTTCTTTCTCGAATCCCCATGTAAACCTCCCCGTTTAGCGCCAGTTTAAAGTGGACTTTCCGGGGTTACGAGAGGACGTTGCCGAGATGCCCACACTCGAAGGTTCTCTCAAGTAATCAGGTCTTGGAGGTTGGCCTCCGAGGGCGTCATGGGGACGGCGGGCGATGTAGAAATCGAGCCACTCGGCCGTCAATCGTCTCACCTCTTCCAAACTTTCAAAGATATACATATCAAGCACCGCCTGCCGATATGTTCGGTTGAACCGTTCGATGAAACCGTTCTGCATCGGGCGGCCGGGCTTGATGAATTCGAGTTCGACCTCGTTCGTCTCGGCCCAGTCGGCCACGGCGATCGATGTGAACTCCGGCCCGTTGTCGAATCTGATCTTCGACGTGTCAACAAGCATGAAAAAATGACCCCTTAGCAAGCATATATTTTTGACCCCCGTGACAAAAGCACCTCATAAAGCACCTCAACTTTGGCAAGCGTTTTTGCCTTGATTGTTTTCTGGGTTGGTAAGACCGGTCGTCAATTCATTGATCCTGATGGACTTGAGTTCTTGCCGTGCGACGATATTCGTTGTCTGATTAAGGATCCCTCGCAGATAACGTCCTGTGCTTCACGTCGACAGTTCCGCAAGCCTCATCGGCGTTGCAGAACAACTTGCTTCGTCTTTCATTTATTTCACCTTAGATCAGGCCTTCCATAACGAAAAACCGAAAAACAAAGGCTGTCGGCATGCTGTGGGACCAACGGCCAACGGCGGGCGGTTCGCTTCAAATCAACTTCTAATTCGAAGGAGAAGAAGAATGAAATTATTGATCTGCGGGAGCAGGGGCATAAACGATCCCGGTATTGTCGAGTAAGCGGTAGCGAAAAGCGGGATGACGCCGACGCACATAGTTTCGGGCGGAGCGCGCGGTGTCGATACCCTCGCACGACTCTATGCGCAGTCGAACGGCATCGAGTTCACGGAATCTTTGGCGGGCTGGGACAGGTATGGGAAACGTGCCGGATTTTTGCGCAATTGTGTAATGGTTGGGGCAGCAGATGCGGTCATCGCAGTATGGGATGGCGAAAGCCGAGGCACGAAGCATTCGATCGATTATGCGCGTTTACAGGGAAACAGGTCTTTGTATTTAGGGCATGAATAAACAGAGCGGCGGGCACATCGCAGCCCCGGCGTGGGTTCGGAGGTATGGACATCTATTAAGAGGAGAATTACAGAAAAATGGGAGCGAATATTTCGATCATAGGAAATCTCGGAAAGGCACCGGAGACGAAGATCAGCGATAACGGAACACTGATGGCGAGTTTTTCGATAGCCTCGAACACTTTCAGGAAAACCTCGGAGGGCAAGGAGCAGAAAACCGACTGGTTCCGCGTTATCGCTTTCGGCCGGCAGGCGGAGACGCTTGCACAATACGTCAAGAAAGGTACGGGCCTTGCGGTACAGGGCAGGCTGACGTTCAATCCCTGGGTTGACCGCGACGGTAACCCCCAGGCCGGAGCAGACATCATTCTGCAGGAGTTCCAGTTCCTCCCCAGCGGACGACGTGATGATACCGGAGATCCGGGAGCGATGTCCGAATATGTACCTAATGGCGTACAGGAGGTCGGACAGCAGGCGGCGGCTTATTGATCCCGCCCTTTCAACAGGCCCTTCACAAACGGGCCGTCGCATTCAAGCGATGCGATGATCTCATCCAAATCGATGTGGCGGTCCGTCCCCTCAAGCAGCTATGAATACCAGGTTCAAAGTTGAGCGTATACGGTGCATCACACGCGAATATGTTCGTGCGAATCCTGACAAGCTATTCCTCTTCGGCGATAACCTTGAGCAACAAGGATTCGGTGGTCAGGCTGCCGCGATGCGGGGCGAACCGAATGCTGTTGGCATACCTACGAAGAAGAAACCGTCGATGGCGTCGGATGCGTTCTTCACCGACGCCGAGTTCGAACAGAACAAGGCAGCTATAGACTGTGCCTTTGCGACGATCGCCCTCACGGATTCAACCCGTGTGGTTGTTATACCCTCGGACGGTCTGGGAACCGGCCGTGCTCAGCTGCAAAAGCGAGCACCGAAGACTTTTGCATATCTCCAAAAGAGATTGGACGAGTTGGGAAGTCGGAAGTGACGATTCCGACTTCCTATCAGCAAGTTCTCCTATAGGGAGGCTAGGGATTATCGAGCCTGAAACCGGGTGCTTTTTAATTCAGGTGCTCGGGAGGCAGCTTCCTTAAAATAACGCCTCTCTACAGGAGAGATCATGACAGGACAACCAGCTTCGGTAGTTCACTGCAAGAAGGATCGATTCGACGTTTATATCGGACGGCCTTCGAAATGGGGCAATCCCTTCACACACATATCGGACCGCAAGACCAGGGCCGAGTTCATTGTTGGGTCGAGGGAAGAGGCTATCAAACGCTACGAGGACTATCTTTTTTCAAGCGGACTGATAGCTCACATTGAAGAACTGCGGGGAAAGGTTCTCGCGTGCTGGTGCAAACCACAATCTTGTCACGGCGACGTACTGGTACTGGTACTAAATACGCTGCGCAAAAACCGGGACCGCTAAAACCCCAGTTTGGCTAAATGTGTCGTCGAGAACCGCGTCAATCTTTTTTGCTGAACTCTGAAATAGAGCGGTCGGTCCAGACATAGATCGCTGACCACAGTTTTTCTTTTACCTACCTTCAATAGCCACCTTAAAGAGCTTTCCAAAAACTTCTTGGCCGAGATCCTTCCGTTCCCCTTCACATGCCTTCTCGCCCGCTTGAGAGGGATTTTCAAGCCTGAAACGAGTGATTTTTTAACCTGGGCAAAAGAAGCGCTGCCCAAAATCACGCGTTTCTCCGGTTCTCGAAAAAGAGCCGGATAGGAGAGGGATATATGGCTGTACAACTCAATATCGAACAACTCAGGAACTTCGCGCCGCAAAGCCAGATACTGGCGTTCTCGCCGCAGAACACAGGCTCGCCGATGCAGGACTGGTGTGCTCATCTCGGACAAAATCCAACGCGGCGGCGCGAGCTTGAGGAATTCGCGGTCCTGGGCGATGTGGTCGTAAGGATCGCGGACGAGCTGGAACCAGAGCCGCTCGATCGGGTGAAGATCATGTCGCTCGAATACGCGATGAAAACACTCGGCGATGAAGAGGATGCTCGTGAGTTCGTTCGCTGCGTAAAGGCGATCGCAAGCCCCGACGCGGGACAGTTCGAGTTTGCTCAGATAGCAGCGTACTACTACGGCGAGATCCGTCGGCGTGGAGCGGCGGAGGTGCTCAAGGAGATGGGACTTTTGGGCATGGAAATGACGGCCGTAACGAGCACGATTGCGGACCGTGAGATATCTGTAGAGGAGTCACGTACGGTCGAACAAAAGCTGACGGTGGCGGATCAGCGGAGGGTCCAGGAAGCGGCAAAGAACCGGAAGCTTCTTCCTGCGGGAACCCCGAATTTCGATGAGGAGTTGAAGTACGTTATTCAACGGGTAGGACGGCAGAAGGTCAGCCGGATGATTTATGACGAGTTCGCGGCTTTCTACCTTGAAGACGGGGACAAATCGATCGAGGATCTGGACCGCGACTTCCTCACATTCGACAATCTGGAGCAGTACAATGAGAACGGGATCGTCGGATTGACGATGAACAGCGGCCAACGGTCGGTTGTTGTATTCGACCTCGAGTGCGAGATCGATGCGACTTGTCTTCCTCTCGAAGCACGATCGATCGCTTCGGAGCTCGGCCGTCTGTTTGTCGGTCATTCGCTAGGCGGTAGGGCAGTTCGAGACGCACGGGATCTGATCGCTGCTGCCGAAGCGGAGCGAAACGAATGGGCGGCGCTTCAAACAGGACAAGTGCAGATGGCGCCGCCTGCTGTGCGATCTGACGAACATTCGACATGTCCCTTTTCAGACTGGGAGTTCGAGGAATGGCTTGGAGTAAAACTTGACGAGCTATACGGACGGCGCGTGACTCGATCTGTTCGAAGGATACGTTCGTATGGGCAGGGGCGAACCTTCGAGTACATGGTTGGGCAGGAAGTAAATCCCGATCACGAAGAGATGCATTATGTCGCATCGGTGTGCCGAACTATCTGGAACCGTCAGTACGAGGACTTTCATTTGAGAAGTCTGCGTCATCAGGCGTATCAGGATCTCTATGTTGCACTTCGCGATACCGTCGATTCGGCCGATGTGGCGGATCTCAAGAAGCAGGCATATGCGGCACTCAAGGAGCATCAGGAGCTGTCCCTAAAGGAATTCACCGCCCTGAATACCGTCGCAAAGTCCCAGGAGTCTCGCCTGCGCGATCGTATCTCTCCCTTGACGCGAAAATGGCTTCGAATGATTGAAAATGCGTCAGCGGGCAGGCTTCGATTTCTGAAGTTCTCGCTCTATAACGACTCGGAAGCAAAGGCAATGAAGCGGCAGGAAAAGCAGCGTCTCTGGGATGCGGTTCGAAGCCGTGAGGCGGAACTGAAAACCGAGGCGAACGCGCAGGTCGAGCGTGTGCAGCAGAACACGGTTCAACAGACAAGAGTGGTCAGGGTTGTTCACGCGGCCTGATCGTAAGAGACAGGAACAATTAAGCGGCAGCCGGGCCTGTGACAGCGATCATCAGTTGCGAAAAACAGATCGGGCTGTCGTTTTCAGATACGAGAAAAATAGATAAAGGAGACAGATTTGTCATGGCAGCTTCGATTTCAATTCTAGGAAACGCGGGCGGCAACGCCGAACTTCGATACTCGAATCAGGGGGCGGCGATCGCTTCGTTTTCGATGGCATCCAATTCATTCAAGAAGACCGAGCAGGGGAAAGTGCAGATCACCGAGTGGTACAACGTTACTGCATTCGGCAAGCTCGCGGAGACGATCGCCGCGAACGTCACTAAGGGGACGCACCTGCTTGTGTTGGGAAGACTCACGTTTAAGCCCTGGATGACGAAAGACGGAGATCCACGAGCGGGTGCCGAGGTGATCCTTCAGTCGTTCGAGTTCGCGGGCGGCAATCGAAATAACGGGCCGGAGCATTACGCCGAACCGGCCGCCGAGGAGCCGCAGTATACGGGACCGATCGGCGATCCACCAGCGGCCACGAACGGCCAGGCCGTCGTTGAAACAACCGTGGTTACGGACGAGCCCTATGTGGATCAGTTCTGATCGGGATTCTTAAGCGAATTTCGGATGGTCTCAGGGCATCGATCCCCCGGTGCCCTATTTACTATTTTAGGCGATTGTTGAGGTGGAACACATGAACGGACTAAGGCTTATCACGCGGGGTGGCGGCTTGGAAACCGCGAAAAACTATACTCCGGTTGTGACGATTTATGCCGATGCTTCATGCCTTGGGAACGGAACTGGCGACGCATCGGCCGGCTGCGGTGCGGTGATGATCGACCGAAATCGGATGGAACTTAAACTGATCGCAAAGTATCTCGGTTCGCTCACGAATCAGAAGGCTGAAATACTTGCTTGCGTTCTGGCACTTAAGGAACTCCGTCGACCTTGCCGTGTCGAGATTTTCTCCGATTCACAGTATGTGATCGACACCATGAATGGGAAGAACCGTATGAAGACGAACCGCCCTTTTTGGGGCGAGCTCATTGAAGCGTCCTACGGCCATCATGTGACCTGGCGATGGATGAAGGGCCATGACGGAGTCATGTTTCAGGAAGCCGCCGACAGACTGGCCCGTGCGTCTTCGTCGATGAAAACCGATCTCGCAGCGGAGGATCTCGACTTTCTTGCCGAACATCTTTCGAAGGAAAGCAAGCAGCTAAGTATCCGGTCATTCGAGATCGAGCTTGACAAGATAGCAAGCCGTTATGAAATGGTCGGCGGTAATCCCGGTCCGGCTCAAGGGCTCGCTCGCCCGGCTGCTTTTTCTTCGGCGTTCTCCGCGTGACGTAATCGGGCTATTTCGCATTTTGTTTGAGCCAGGATCTGAAGGCCGAATCCCGGTCGAAGAGCATGTTTAGCGCGTATTCGATCACGTCATTGTTGGTGATCTCGGTGTTCATCTGTTCGCCGGCAAACCGGAGATATTGCTTTAGTTTCGCATCCGTTCCGCCGAGGAGTTTGGCATTTACCTTGACGTAGTTGAGACGGTTGATCTGAAGCATCGGCTGCCCGGAAGGCCGTCTTCGAGTTGGGTTGTTTTCGGGGAATGTTGACATAGGTTCTTGATCGACTCCTTATAGGTTTAATTCGTGCCGAAGGAGTCTAATCAATCGCCGTGCCAAGCCTTTGAGAGTGCGTAAGTGGTGAAGAAATGCACCGCTGGCGAACAAATAAGCCGGAAACGAGCGGCCCATCAAAAAATGAGGGAATCGCAGGCAAAAGCTGTATGACAGGATAAGCCGCTTTTCGGCGTCCGTCACCGCACCTATCACCCTGAATACAAACAGCTTACTCATTTGTCACCGAGGCGACGATCCGGTGACAAATCTGTCACCGATGGTAACGGCACGCATTTTGCGAAAGGTCACGATCACGAGGTTGTACACCATCGGTGACGCCCGAAGCATCGGGGGGAATAATTTGAAATGCATCCGGGAGAGAAATGCGGAAAAGAGAAAAAGAACAACTTATCGTCAAACTGGGGACGGATTCGGATAAAAGGCACGGTCGGTCCGTTCACGTCAGGCCATACTACTCAGACGAAAAAAAGCTCAATGAAATAGCGTTCGAAACGGGCGAAGGAAAGGGCGCGATCGTTCGCAGGATGATCCGCTTTGCGTTGTCCGACAAGCAGGAGCGCTTCGGAGCGAATCGGTGCCGGGAACGACTGGACTGGCTGATCGAGAATGAGCGCCGGAACGAGAAAGATTCTGAAACCGAACGTGAACGCCTGGAGGAACTCCTTGAACGAGTCGGACGTATTGAAAACGAAGCGAAGATCCTTTCTCAGAAAACACCCGTTTTCCTGCGCGAGCTATACGTCATGTCGAACGTATCGGTCTCGGTAATGAATATCATCCTGTCGAGACTGATGCTTTTAGCGAAACCGGGAATGGGCAAAGAGCAGAGCGTCCTTGCCTCGAACACTATTTTGGCGGAGATGATCGCATATGCGGTTCGCGATCTTGAGCGGTGTTCGACTTATCACGGGATCGGTCCTAATGATGCAGGGCCGGACGATCTGTATTTCTCGAAACGAATCGAGGCTCTGTACGGCGATCTTATCTCCGCTGAGCCGTCGACGCCCGAACCCGGGCAAAGTTTCGAATGAGGATCGTCGCGAGCGTGCAGGCAAAACGCGGGAGTTCGCGCGGCCTCGTTCACTATATTGCCCACAGCAAACTGGATATTGAGCGCGAATCGTTGAATGTCCGCGAGCTCTTCAATGACTTCGCGGACAACCTGTCCGTGACGAGCGCCAACAATTCGATGAGGATCGGAATCGCGAAAGGGCGGCCATCGAACGACGAACTCCACCACATAGTTCTCTCGTTCCGTCCCGATGATTACCGCAAATTCGGATCAACCGAAAAGCAGCGACGCCGTGCTCTTAAAGAGACGACACGTGCGGCGATGCAGCGGCTTGAAAAGGAGCTTTCGGCCGACCGGCTTTCGTGGGCGGCCGCAGTTCATCTGAATACCGAGAATCCGCACGTCCATATCGCACTTCAGAAGCAGTATTTCACCAGAGACCTGGAGCGCGAGACTCTGACCAAAATTCCGCGTAAAGCCCTACCTCATTTCGAACGCAATGAGGTCGAAAAGGTTCTTGTGCCCGGTTTTCCTGATCGAGGCCGCCACCGAAAGGATGGAGCATCTCGTCAGTAGAGATCTTGAGCAGATGCATATGCCCAAAGACGACCGGGAGCGCCCTGATCCCGAATCGCGTTCTTCGGGCGACGTAGAGAAAGGGAAGGAGGATCAAGAACGCGAAACCTTAAGACGCGGGACCGTCGCCGAGATCGAGCTTCGCCGGATCGATTTAAAGATAAAGGGACTGACCGACCAGGGGCGGCAAATGCGGTTCCGTGTTTCCGATCCGGAGAGCGGCCGAAAGACGAGGCTTTCGCTTCAGGATATTGAACAGCGCGAAGTACGGGCCGACGCCCATCGGACGGCATCAGCCGAGCGCCAGATAAGAATCATCCTTCTAAAAATGATTGGAAAGGAGGAGGCTCTTAAAGAGCGGATGCAGAACGATTCCGCACTGGCGATCCGTGAGGCGGATCGTGTGCGAAACGAGTATCGAAAGCAGGGCCGAAAACTGCCAACTCCCTCGTTCACAAAAGACGAGATCGACAAGCTCCAGGAACACTGTATTGAGGGCGCCGATATCCGCAGATTCGCGTACCTTGAAGGAGTCAGATTGGAACTTGAAAGATCGCGGGAGATCGAGCCGAGAAGCTCGGAGGATCTTCGCCGAATAGCAGCGAGGAAGACGATCTCGGATCTGACGATAAGCCGTCTTGAAAAGGAACGCGATGATTTCAGCGACCAGCGATATTATCGGCTTGTCGATATCGGCAAGAGAAGTGTATCTGTCGCTCAGCTTGACCGCGAAGAAAAAGCTCCCGCAAATCAGATCACTGCCATCGTTGAGAAGCTCAAGGACATGGCCCTGCGATTGTCGGGAAAGGGGCAGGACTCGACGACGATCAAAAACGACTCGGGGCCACTGCGAAATGAGATCATGAGCAAGCTGAATGAGCAGCTTGACAGGATCGAAAACGAACTCAAAACGGAACGGAATAAGGCAAAGATGCTTGAAAGGATATCGATCCCTTACGCCGAAAAGATAACGCCGGAACCAGTCTATTCTTTTGAGCAGCTCGCGGAGATAGACACTCTCTCGTTTCGGCTAAAGCTCGCTCCGATTTACGACAGAAACTGGGATGCGCAGCGAACACTCATCGAGTCGGCGACAGGCGATTCGCCGGCTGCCCGAAGACTTCTCAAAGGCAACCCGAAAGCGGATCTAAGTGATCACAAGCGTGACATTATTGCCGGACGTGCGCTTGCACGCGAGATTGTCGCAAAAGCCGTGTTCGATAAGGCGAAAGAAGACCTCAAAACATTTGAAACAACAGGAAGGTTTCATAAGTTTGCGATCACTGACAAGAATTCGGGTGCGGTCGAATTTGTAAGCCTTCACGAGGTCGATCTTCCCAAACGGGGCTCGATGTTTGACCGGGCGCTGGACGAGGTTTTCGAGGGCCGCGACCACCGCTCTCTTCGGCGTACCGTTTCTGCGCTTGTGAATGCAAGACAGGAGAGACTAAGTAATGATGCCGCGGCCGCAAAAGAGATCCTGGCCTCCGCTTCTCAAAATGCGTCAGAGTTCAAACAGGTCTCGCTCTTTGGTTTAAGAAGTGAGTCCGCCTTTAAGCCCTTTTTCACTTCTTCCGAGATCAGGCTGCTGGAGATGAGAGCGGCAGGGACGAGCGATCGGAAAGAGGCTGCACGACTTCGAAATAATCTTGAATCCGTATCCGATCAACCAACGCATTCACTCAAGGATATCCTTCGAGGTTTTGCAAATCCGGAGAAAGCACCTGCGAGTGAAAAGGAAAGAGATACCATGCAACCGGAGAAAGAGATGCCGGATCAAGATCGTGGCCTTAACGATCCGATGACTAACTCGAAGGGACGGCTGGAACCGGAATATCAAGGACACTCGCGATAACTTCACTAAAGGCACGCGGCTTGCACGAAGGCATTGATGGAGGCGGTGTTCCTTTGGTTCACCGAAATGCTGGCGGATGCGAGCGGATCTCAGTAACCAGGTAATAGCACGGATCGACGAAAAAACGCGGCATCTTCCGAGCCGCACTCTCGATCTCGGGAACATTTTAACACTGGAGCTTGGTTTACTTTCGCCCCACCGGAGCGAAATTGCACCACGAGGCCGGGCACGGGACGCGGCGCTGATCGCTTACTCCGAGAGGCTTCGGCAGAGTTATAGAGCGAACGAGGCAGGTATTCGGGACGGGATGCTCAAGCTCGGCGAAGCCTATCGCCAAGGCCAGACGATAGCCGTCTCCTGCTTCTGTCGTGGCGGTGGTTTATGCCACGCGGATGTCGTAAAGCTCGCGATCGAAAAGGTTGCCGGTTCACTTGCGCGGGAAGCCGAGCGTCAAAAGTCTCACGGTGTCATCGAGCAGAACGCCAATACCATTCAACCGAATCCCAGGACCGAACGGGCAGTAAACGAGATCCTCTCCGTCAGCAAGTCAGACCTGATCCTCTCGAAACTTGAAGATGCGGAGGGACGAAACAGGAGTGAACACGCCTCGCACCTGAACGGACATTCGCAGTTCGTCAGAGACCTTTACGAGCGCGGAGCGGTTGTACGGGATGGCGTGCTGATCTCGCCAAAGGAGAACGCATCATCTTCCGCACCGCTCGGGATAACGACAGCAGAGTATGCCGTAAAACGACTCGAACCGATTGTAAACGAATCCAGAGCGAAGGAGATCGCACCGCAGTTGGTGAAATACGGCAATCGGATCGCCGGAGGCTCTGCCGACCGCGACACAAAGATAAAGGTCTTCAACTGGATCTATGGAGCGCTCGAAGGACGGAACGACTTTCTGAAAGCGGGAGATAAAACTTCAGTCAATGAGTCAAAAGAGGAACGATTCGAGAGAACGCTGGAGGAGATCGCAAGTCTTGCCGAAGAGATGGGCCGACTCGAACCTTCGGACAGGCTCGTTGCCGTGGAATCACTCAATGAGCAGCGGGACATTCGGATTGACCGCTCCGGTGACGACCTTTCCCTTGAAAACATCTATGAAGATTCGCATCTTCGCGAGGAACCGAGAGAAGCCGCAGAGATCGATCACGTCGGCGGTATTCGGGAATTCGAGCGGATCGAACTTCAGGATGTCACCCTGGCGCGGCTTGCCGATGAAATGTCAAAGGACGAACTGGATAGGTGGGTCGAGGTTCGGCTACCGGTCATTGATGAGATGCTGGAGAGCGGAACTCCTGTCGATTCGATCCTCAAGCCGTTTCAGAACGAGATCTACCAGGCGGCAAAGGAAGACACTGCGAGTAAACAGGCTGCTATCGACGATCTGAGATTTGCGTCCGGTTACATCCAGCATCAGCTGAAACAGCCGGAATCGCGGTTAAGGCATTTTAACGCCCGCTATAGAGAATATGCTCTGATGCTTGAAAAGGCGGTCTCAAGGGATGAATTGATCGATGCTGCATCCAAGATCCGTCGCGAAAACGCAAAAGATCGGTTTTGGGTGGGAAAAGCTATCGGAAACGGAGAAGGCCGCGACTCCTCATCCCTTGACCTCAAAGGAGATGCAGTTCCTTTTCACCGAGGCCTCACCACGGCACTATACGAGCGAAATGACCGCGGCGCGTCTTGCCTACTCGAATGCCGGAGAAGCAGCAAGAACAAAGACGGATTCCCTAATGCGGGGCGAGATCGATCCGAGCAAAGAAGCGATGCATCTGATCGGGAGCCTCGAATCGCGACTCGAACGACGAAACTCGGCCGATTCGCTGTCGGCGACAAAACACTTCCTCCAAAGCCTCAAGACACCGAACGACGAGCTTCGCTACAAGAACGCATTCGATCACAGCGAAGTATATCGAAAACTGCCGCCCGCCGAGCGGGACTATGTTTACCAGCGGGCAGTACTTCAGAAGGATCACCTTGAGGAAAAGCTGATCGACAGCCTTCCAAGCGGTCGAAATATTAACTATGAACCGGTAAATGTAGAGAACGGATCCGCAGCGATCGGCAAATCCTTGCGGGAAGCGCTCAAAAGCGACCTTGTAGATCTGATCCGTAGAGATCCCAAAATAAGCGGCAGCGATCTAAGTGAAATGACAACCCGTATAGTAGAGAAGCACTTTGAAATGCTGGGATCGAAGGTTGTGTCGGACATTGCGGTAAGATCCCGGGGCCGCGAATTAGGGGATGGAGTCGTGACGCGACTGCAGGAAAGTATGTCACGTCCCGATCGGTCAGAAGGGCGCGACCAGAACGTGCCCAAGATATCCAGGACGCGAGTTCATTCCGAGGATCATATATATCAGAGATGAGCGTTCAGAAACCGTACTTCGTCTGGTGAGGCACGACGATCCAACACTTAACATCCCTGGATCTTGGAGCTACGTCCGGCACGCTTGACCCGGACGCGGTAATTAATCTATCTTGACTGCTAGAAACGCAATTGAAGATCTCGGTGCGTGGCGGTCTCCCGATCGCGACACGCCGATCTAGGAGCATGCCCCGTATGCGGTGTGGGAGACGTATACGGGGTGTTCCGTGTTTGCTTACCGCTCTATCGAACTGCTTTTCACGACCCCAAAAGGCAGGGCGCCACGGATTCACCTCGGTTCCCGTTTTCGGTCAGCAAATCCAAATGACTCCGGCAAAGTACGGAATGACTGTCTGAAGACGAAAAGGTTTTGATACTCACACGAAACGCCCCCCAGCTTGGTCAGAGGGTCCTTTGAGATCCTTTATGGCAAACGAAACAGGACATGCCAACCGCATCGCGCGATCCGGCAAACGGCCCGGTCGAGATAGCGCAGCGAATTCCAGAACCCCCAAGTGCTTTGTATTGATGACTATTGCCGAAGCGAAGACATTTGAGGTAGTCGGCAGGCAACAGTTGTGCTTGGCCGTATCCGCAATTCTTTTCTCTGAACCGCGGCGACTTTCCCGCTATTTTGTCCGGTTGCCTGTCGCTACTTTCGGTTGTTCGACCAATCCCAATACCCCTAGCTCGATCTCCGTCGGACTTGCCTTGATGCCGCTCACCGACTTAAGCGAGAGTGCGGCCCCCTTCCAGAGTCGATAAACTTCAGGCGAGCCGATTACAAACATCGTCGGCACCTCATCGCGAGCCTGGCCTAGCGGCACAGCCCACAACGAATATTTGTGGTGCTCAAGGCGATTGTATAGATAGAAATAGTTCCGGTGCGAAAAGCCTCGATCCCCGTTCGAAAACTCACGGCCTTTGTTCTCTTCCCACATCACACTCTCCAATTGTTTCAAATTGCTCGGAAAGCTCCCGCGCCTTTTGTGGAATGCGAGAAGGTCACGGATCATCATGCTCGTGGCATCGACTGGAAGATCCGCGGCTCTCTGCCTTTCGGCCGCCCACAGCGTGTAAACGTAGGCGACGCTCACGAAAACGATAACGAGACCGACAAGCACAAGAGATATTCTTAAGCGATTCATCATAATGTTCTACGCATGAGCACGTTCGTATTGTGCGGTTATGTTAAACGAAAGATCGACGGTCAGATCCTCAAGTGCCTCCTCATGGCAGTAGCTTTCAGAAGTTTGACTCGAGCTATCTTGCGCGGTCCCACCGGCTCTCAGCCTATTAATGAGTCCATAGACTTTTTTATCGGAGAACGTTTGCTCGACCTCCTCTGAAACTATCGATTCAACGCCGGGTGAGACAGCCTTCGGGCTTTCCTCCCGGTTCTCCTCAGTTCTTGGCGGACCCGTTAGCAGAAATGCCGAATCGACCTGTCCCAGATGAACCTCGTTCGGAGTTCCTTTTCGGTTCGCCGGGTGCAACTGCCGTGTTACCGCGAATGGAGGATATGCCGCTCTTATCGGCGGGGCCGTGTCGCTGACGATCAAAACCTCGGATAGCGCCGCGATCTGCCTTATCTCCGACGGGTGCATAAGCGCCCGCTTCTGCTCCGCGTATCTCGTGTTGTCGAGTTTCTTGCCAGGGTAATCCTGAAAGGTCTTCGAAAAGATGGTGGTGTCACCCAACTGCTTCGAAGCGTATTCGGCCGTCACGTCGTCGAGACCAGGCAGAAACAGCTTTGTCATCACGGTTCCCAGGATCGCATTCGCCTGCTCACGGCCGTACTGATCGTACATCTGCGGCAAGTCCTGGTATCCCAGCCCCAAGCCAACCCCCCGGCCGCGTCCGATTCCCGATATGCGCTTCACCTCGGCGACGTTGAGCTGATATGCCTCGTCGATCAAAACAAAGCAGGGATACTTCGGCTCGCTCAACCCGTCAAGCCTCATCTCCATAACGGCCTGCCCGAGAAACGTCGCGATGAACTCCTTGTAGATATCGGCTGCACCTTCCGATACGACGAGATACACCGCCGTGCCTGGTTTGCGAAGATTTGAGAAGTCGATTAGATGGCAGCCTGCTTTGACTTCTTCAGCGGTCGGCTGCATCGTGACCATCCGGGCGGGAGCGAGAGTGAAAGGCCGGAGCTTATTGTAGAGCCCGATCAGTATCGATCCGCGTGTCTGGATAGGAGCCTGTCGAAACGCAAGATAGGCCTGTTTTGCGTAGAGGCTCGGCGAGCTTTCCATCGCTTTTGCGAAATCGTCATTACCGTCTTTCCAAGCGAAAGAAGGAAGTCCGCCGCAAATGCCGGGATAGCTTTCTCCCTATACACCTCGGCAATATGAAGAAGGATGGCGGTCAAAGCTATTTGTTCGGCATCACCCCAGAACGGATCGGCGTTCGTCCGGCGACGGTTTTCGATCCCGAGCATCATCCCCGCAACCTGGCACGCAAAGGCGGGATCGTTCCTGCATTTCGGAACAAAGTTCCAGCGGTCGCTTTTCGTCGGATCGTTGAGGTCAAGACGAAAGATCCTTTTGGCGGAGCCTGCGGTCTGGGCGAAAAGCTCGCCCTTCGGATCGTAAACGAGTGTAGAAGACTTTCCGAGAATAGAGCGGATCATCGAGACGAAAAACGTTTTCGATTTGCCCGAGCCGGTAGGCCCGAACATTACAAAATGCCGTAGCCATTGGCTCGGTGGAAGAAACACGTCGCGGCCACGAAAAGCCTTTGCTATCGGGAGGGCATTCGTGGGGATAGGCAACCCTCGGATCTTGTTCATGAGGCCGCAGCGGACAAGATCTGTGGCCTTAGCCCATCGAGCCGAGCCGTGAGCCGTACTCATACGCCACATTCGATAATCCCAAAGCTGCCTATAAGCATCGGCAAATCCGCCTGCTATGCAGACCAGGGCCATTGCCCAGAAAGCCAGAATGATCAAACCCGGCAGGTTGAGCCGCCCACCTGCATAGATGCAAATAGCCGCACCGATGAATCCTAGGAAAACAGAGAACGCCCCATTTCCGAGATCGGCGGCCCATTGCCAGAAAGCGTTGTACGATGGCAGATACTGTTCGTTTGCCTTTCGCGGGATGCCGTGAGAGGCGTCGAATTTTCGATCCATTCTCGGGAAAACATAATCTCGTTACGTGCTCACTTTTTGATCTGCGATCTAAGCCATTCGTCGTGTTCCTGTAAGTCGCGAACGGCCCCCTCGTCCAGAGGCAGCGTTTCACCTCGCCAATGCTTGATTGTCCAGCCCGCCGCCGCCAGTTGTTCGGCCGTACTGAACGGTGCCGGAAGGATATGAGGGTGCCTTGACTCGAAATAGGTTACCGAGTTCGTACCGGTGAGCGGCAGAGGAAACCGAAACATCATCGGCTGGCCTTGAGATCTGTTCGAAGGCATGGCGAGGATCTCAAATGAGAACGGCTCGGGTCGATAGTTGAGCTTCAGTTCGCTGAACAAGGAATATAATTCGCCGTCCACCACCTCGACCCCGGGCGGCAGGAGCGAGCGAGTCTGAATACCCGTCAATAGCGCATGATTGTTCGCCGGGAAACTCCCATGCGTCCGAAAGTCCTCGAACGCCGACAGGGAGATCCCTATCAGCAGTGCCCCGCACTCGCGAAGCCTCTGAGCGGTGTCGTGAGCCTCCCCGCTGAAGACGGGTTTCAACGTATGACCGGCATTTGCTGCGGGTTCGGCGGCCGCCTCCGCCGCATTTTCGACGAATCTCACCTGCGCTGGATCATGGTTTCTTCTGTAGTTGAACGCGACCGCGTAGAGCAAGACGAGCAAGGAAACGATCCCCATAGAAAACGAGTACCTGCCCTCGAACTTCACACATCTCCAGAATAAGCGACCGATCCGATCGCGAATCGTGATTTCCTTCGCCTCGACTTGTGTGTCTATTCCTTTATGCGGTTTCATATATAGATATCGATCCTTTTGGGATACCCCATTTGTCAGCCCATTCCGCATCTCTGGCCGCGAGCCACTGATCCACGATCGGGTGGAAAGCGGATGCCGAACCGATGAGGTAATCCTCCTGAAGTCTCTGAAGCTCCTGTCCGGACGTGCTTTTCACGAAATGGCAGAAGTATCGTCGAAGAGTCCCGGCATCAAGATCGCTGACCGAATCGCGAGTGAAAGCGGACGCCATATCTATCGACTCGCGAATGCTGGGATGATCTCGAGACCGGCGATCCCGCGCACGGCGTCGAGCAGTTTTATCGACAACGCCAAGTGCGAAGAAGTGGCGCCCGGATTCCGGGCCGCCAGTATCTTAAGCTCTTTCTCCAGAGTCGGAGTTGTGAAGCTGCTGAAGATATGCCGCGAAACAAAAGGTGGGCTGAGTTTGTTTCTGAGATCGTTCGACGTGGTCACAACGATCGGTCGCGAGCGACGATCCGCGATCCCGATGAACCCGCCGTCATATCTCGGTATATAGATCAGACCGCGCTCCAACGGCATAAGAAGCGAGTCTTCAATACTCGCCCCGAACTTATCGCTTTCATCGAGGAGCAAGACAGGAGGCGGAGCCTTTGGGCCGGCACTCTTTGCCGCGAGATCGTATGCCAGCCCCACTTCGCCGAGAATAAGGAACTCTCTCTGCCATTTCTTCTTGCGGGCAGACTCGAGAAATGCAGATTGTTCTGAAGCAGGCAGACTCTTCGCGATCGCCAGGTTCTCACGCATCCAAGTCTCCTGTTCCTCGCGATCCCAGTCGTAGAGGATCTCTTCCTGTGTCAAACCATCTCGCCCAGCAACCACGCACATCGTCAGGTTGCAAGCGGATGCGAGAGCTTCAGGGAAAGGCGGTCTTGCCGCTCCCGCGTTCCGGCGATGAGCCAGGCACGGCCCGATTGAGGCTCTCGCAGAAGTCAGAAGTTCTGATCATCCGACACATAGCCGGTATTGGCCCATCAGCCGATAGAG